>JBFIXY010000109.1:0-6109 GCA_041605655.1 Planococcus sp. (in: firmicutes)
ATGCAGAAGCAATAGTTATACGATTTTATTCATTATAGAATTTAATCCTACTACCGGTAACACCTATCAAGAATTGATGTCCTGCCCTGCGGCAGGGCATGGTTTTTGCTTCGAAGCTAGCGCAGCGATGCAGAAGCAATAGTTATACAAATTTATTCATTATAGAATTTAATCCTACTACCGGTAACACATATTAAGAATTGATGTCCTGCCCCACGGCAGGGCATGGTTTTTTCTTCGAAGCTAGCGCAGCGGTGCAGGGACAGGGACAGTAGCAATAGTTATTTCCTCATATTATTGAGTATTTTTTGAACACCGCTTCGGACGCTTTGGGCATGACTCCCGCTATGAGCCGAGAAAATCACTCGTCTCCTAGCTTCGTCTAGCCCCTTAACGCGCCTACGCTAAATAAATGCTTTCTACTTGCATAAAATTATTGAAACACACTTCTTTATCAATATGATGTATTACTGAAATGCAGAAATATATTTTACTTATTACTATATTTGATCTGGTTCTATTAGCTATAAAATAAAAGCCGCCCAATAAGCCCGGTTCCGGACTTATCGGACAGCTTCTTAATGCTGTTCTTCTGTTTGCGGTGCTTCAAATTGAACGCCTGTAATGTGGACGTTCACTTCTTGCGTTTGAAGGCTTGTCATATTTTCGAGTGTTTGGCGAACATGTTCTTGAACTTTTTGCGCCGTTTTTGGAATCGACACGCCAAAGTTCATGACGCAATATACGTCAATCATCAATCCATCGTTTGATAGCTCAGATTTAACGCCTTTGCCGTGGACTTTTTTGCCTAATCGTTCAACAACGCCTGATGCAAAATTGCCTCGCATGCTTGCGACGCCATCAATTTCGGATACCGCAATGCTTGCGATAATTTCCAATACTTCAGGTGCCACTTCGATGTTGCCTAAATTTTTTCCATCATGTGGTTTCATGCGCAAATACGGTGCTGCTTTTTCAGCCATAGGGCAACTCTCCTTTTAAGACTCTAGAACATCATATTTTTCGAGGAATTTCGTATTGAAATCCCCTGATTTGAATACTTCGTGATCCATCAATTTCAAGTGGAACGGAATTGTCGTGTGAACGCCTTCGATTGCAAACTCGCTCAATGCGCGTTTCATCTTGGCAACCGCTTCTTCGCGTGTGTCTGCAAAAGTGATCAGTTTCGCAACCATCGAATCGTAATACGGCGGGATGCTATAACCTGGATACATCGCTGAGTCCACGCGCACACCTAGGCCGCCTGGCGGCAAGTACATTGTCACTTTACCTGCAGATGGCATGAAGTTTTTCGCTGGGTTCTCTGCATTGATGCGGCATTCGATCGACCAGCCTTTGAACGTCACATCTTCTTGCGTATGCGCCAATGTCTCACCTGAAGCGACTCTCAGCTGCTGTTGGATCAAGTCGATGCCTGTGATCATTTCAGTAACTGGATGCTCAACTTGGATACGTGTGTTCATTTCCATGAAATAGAATTTTTGGTTGACCGCGTCGAAGATGAATTCGACTGTACCCGCTCCGCGGTAATTAACGGCAAGTGCCGCTTTTACTGCCGCATCGCCCATTTCAGCTCGTAATTCCGGGCTCAATGCAGGAGACGGTGCTTCTTCAACCAATTTTTGCATACGGCGCTGAATCGAGCAATCGCGTTCACCTAAATGAATCGCATTGCCGTGTGAATCTGCCAATACCTGGATTTCTACGTGACGGAAATCTTCAATGAATTTCTCGATGTAGACACCTGGATTACCGAATGCTGCGGCTGCTTCTTTTTGTGTCATGCGCAATCCTGTAACAAAGTCTTCGCGGTTGCGGGCGACGCGGATTCCTTTGCCCCCGCCTCCAGCTGTTGCTTTGATGATGACCGGGAAACCGATTTTCTCAGCGATTTCCAAACCTTCTTTTTCACTGCCGACAATACCAGTGGATCCTGGGACTACAGGGACGCCTGCAAGTCTCATCGTTTCACGGGCAACGTCTTTTGTTCCCATTTTCGAGATCGCTTCTGAAGTCGGTCCGATAAACATGATATCGCACGCTTCGCAAAGTTCCGCAAAACTGGCGTTTTCAGCCAAGAAACCATAGCCTGGGTGAATGCCATCGCAATTTGTTAATTTTGCTACTGAAATGATGTTGGAAAAATTCAAGTAGCTGTCTTTTGATGCTTTCGGTCCGATGCAATACGCTTCGTCTGCAAGCTGAACGTGAAGTGCTTCTTTGTCAGCTTCAGAATAGACAGCGACTGTTTCGATATCCATTTCTTTACAAGCGCGGATAATGCGTACTGCAATTTCACCGCGGTTGGCAATTAACACTTTTTTCATCAGGTTCTCCTCCTCAGTTAGATTTCACGAGGAATAGAGGTTGACCATATTCAACCAGCTGGCCGTCTTTAACCAGGATTTCAGTGATTTCCCCATCCACTTCCGCTTCGATTTCGTTGAATAGCTTCATCGCTTCTACGATGCAGACCACTTGGTCAGCGGATACTTTCGATCCCACTTGCACATATGCTTCGTCTTCCGGTGATGGTGACTTGTAGAATGTTCCAACCATCGGCGACAAAATTTTATGTAAATCGGCATTGTTTTCCACTGCTAGTTCAGGTGATTCTTCAGAAACCAATTCTTCAGCTTTTGCTGCTGGTGCAGGGTTTGCGGCCGGTGTTGGTGCACTCGCCTCAACTTTAGGTGCTGATGGTGATGAAGAAGTTTGAACAGCTCCACCGTTTTTCTTCAATTTTACTTTGACCCCTTCAGACTCATAAGAGAATTCATCGATAGATGAACCATCCACTAACTTGATAATTTCGCGTATTTCTTGGATTTTCAATTGATCCTACTCCCCTTTATGTATAATTGTTTCCACTATCCCATTTTAGACTTTTTCGATTGATTTTGAAATAGCCAGCTGAATATTTAAAAAAAGGCCCCTATTAAGATAGAGGCCGATTTCATGGATTACTGTGCGCGTGAAACGTATGACGCATCCGTCGTGTTGATGATCAGCTTATCGCCTTCATTGATGAAAAATGGCACTTGAACAATAAGGCCAGTTGTCAATTTAGCTGGTTTCGTACCGCCGCTTGCTGTATCCCCTTTGATGCCTGGGTCAGTTTCAGCTACTTCAAGTACGACTGAATTCGGCAATTCAACGCCAAGTACTTCGCCCTGGAATTGAATAACTTGAACTTCCATGTTTTCTTGTAGGAATTTCAATTCGTATTCAATGTTCTTTTCCGGCAATTCAATTTGGTCATAAGTTTCTGTGTCCATAAATGCATGAACATCGCCGTTTGCATATAGATATTGCATTTTGTTGTTATCGATTTGCGCTTTAGCCACTTTTTCGCCAGCACGGAACGTCTTCTCTGTCACACTGCCTGTACGCAAGTTACGCAGTTTCGTGCGCACGAATGCGGCACCTTTACCTGGTTTAACGTGTTGGAATTCCATCACGCGCCAAATGGCATTGTCCACTTCGATTGTGACGCCTGTTTTAAAATCGTTTACTGAGATCATTTAATTTCCTCCGTTACTTGTAAAATACGCAATTCTTTTGTGGAGTGGGTCAATCGTTCATTGCCGGACTCGGTAATAAGTATATCATCTTCTATGCGAACTCCGCCAATCCCCGGAAGATAAATTCCCGGCTCGACCGTCACAGCCATGCCTGGCTCAAGGACCGTTTGTGATTTAGATGATAGGCCTGGTGCTTCATGAACTTCAAGCCCGATGCCGTGGCCGGTCGAATGACCGAACGCTTCGCCGTAGCCTTTTGACTTGATATAGTCGCGCGCAATTGCATCTGCTTCAATACCCGTCATACCCGGTTTGATCTTTTCAAGCGCGAGTACTTGTGAGTCAAGCACGATTTGGTAAACTTCTTTCATCTTTTCAGACGGTTCGCCAACCGCGATCGTCCGCGTAATGTCCGAGATGTAGCCATTGTACAATGCGCCGAAGTCCAACGTCACCATGTCGCCTTCTTCAATTTTCTTATCCGATGCAACGCCGTGTGGCAAGGCGGAACGGTTTCCTGAAGCGACGATAATATCGAACGACGATGAAGTCGCCCCTTGCTTGCGCATGAAGAATTCCAACTCATTGGACACTTCCACTTCTTTCATTCCCGGTTTGATGAATGTGCAAATATACTCGAATGCGTCATCTGCGATTTTCGCTGCAGCTTTTAACACTTCCACTTCTTCAGCAGATTTGAACATACGGATTTTTTCGATAAGTCCGCTTGCCGGTTTCAGCTCAGCATCCAATTTTTCCGTGTATTGAGTATAAGAAGCGAATGTTACATAATCCTGTTCAAAAGATACGGATTTCAATGCTAACGATTTTGTAATCTCCGCCACTTCTTCAAGCAAATTCGTTTTCGCTTGAACAACTTCGAATTCTTTTACTTGTGCAGAAGCTTGTTCCGTATAGCGGAAATCCGTTACGAAAAAGGCTTTCTCTTGTGTGACGAGCGCAAGTCCGGCTGATCCTGTGAATTCTGTAATGTAGCGCAAGTTAAATTCGCTGGTGATCAATAATGCCTCGATATTCTGCTGTTCCATCTCTTTGCGCAATTGTTGAAGTTTCATTCGATTCATCCTCTCGATTGGGTTAATAATAATGCGTGCAGCGCAAGTTTATAAACGTCTTTTCCGAATCCCGTAATTTGTCCGGCGGCTACCGGGGCAATGTGGGAATGGCGTCTGAACTCTTCGCGTTTGTAAACGTTTGAAATATGTACTTCGATAACAGGAATATGAATGGACGCAATCGCGTCGCGTATCGCAACACTCGTATGCGTATAGGCTCCCGCGTTCAACACGATAGCATCTGTGCCGTCATCTGCGGCCTGGTGAATCCAGTCGATCAATTCGCCCTCGTGATTCGATTGCAAACACGACAATTCTATCCCGTTGCCTTTTGAAAACTCCATCAGTTCGGTTTCCAACTCTTCGAGCGTAAACGTGCCGTAAGCTTCCTTTTCTCGCTTGCCGAGGCGATTCAGGTTCGGTCCATTCAAACACAACACTTTCATTGATCCCACTCCTATCCTGTCACATTCTTCATTATTTTATCATAGCAGCCTAAGAGAGCAAATCTTTCCTCTATTTGACTTGTCATTGTTTATGGTTGAGCAATTCACAGATCACGACTTTTTCTCATGTTGTGGTTTTCTTTGCACCGCTTTCCGTTTCTTCTTGTTGCGTTTTTGACTTTTTACCAATAAAACCTTATGTAATAACCTACATTTATTCTTTTCAAGTGCATTTGACCGAAATTTGAGCATGAAAAAAAGCGCGGCGGCCGGAGCCGTCGCGCTTTTTGATCGTGCTATTCGATTATAGTCCGCATTTCAATTGGGCATTGCAATTGGTGCATGTATTGCAGCCGCCCATTTCTTCAACTGTGCCTTTTCGGCAGACCGGACATGTATCGCCCACTTCCGAACCGATCGACACGTTTGTTGAACGCAAATCTTGAATCGTATCGATCAAGACAATCGGACGCTTGCCTTTCACATCTTCTTCGTGTGGTTCTTCAAACGTGTTTTCTTCCGCTTTTAGCGTCAACACTTGCGAATCACGGCTGCCGTCGACATAAACCGTGCCGCCTTTTGCTCCGCCTTTGTAAAGTCGCTCGTAGACGCCTTCAACTTGTTCAACCGTATAGCCGCGCGGTGCGTTGACCGTTTTCGAAATCGACGAATCGATCCAGCGCTGGATAATGCATTGCACATCCGCATGCGCTTCCGGTGCCAAGTCCATTGACGTAACAAACGCTTTCGGCAAGTTTTCTTCATCAGCTTCTGGATTATTGTTCAAGTATTCACGCACGATGTCGGCTTTGACTTCGATAAATTTACCAAGGCGGCCGCTGCGGTAATACGTGAAGGAATAATACGGTTCAAGGCCGGTTGAAACGCCGACCATCGTACCCGTAGAACCCGTCGGTGCCACAGTCAATAAATGCGAGTTGCGAATGCCGTGTTCGAGAATCGACGCGCGAATCTCTTCTGGCATCCCTTGCATAAAGCCGGTTTCCGTAAATGCCTTGCGCAATGAAGCAGTTTCTTCGTC
>JBFIXY010000110.1:0-5974 GCA_041605655.1 Planococcus sp. (in: firmicutes)
AACCAAAGTTTATAAGCTGCGTACATCCAGTTTGTCCCGATTACATAGTTGATGACAAAGCCTACAAGCGCAGCGATGACAAAACCTTTGCGCGTCGGGTATTTCTCAGCGATCAAGCCTACTACATATGCAACCAAGATGAATGATAGGATGAATCCGAAAGTCGGGCTGATTATTGTGTCCATGCCGCCGGAGAATTTTGCGAATACCGGTACGCCTGCAAGTCCGATGAAAGCATATACGATCATCGACATCGCACCCATGCGGCTGCCGAGAAGAAGGCCAGCCAAGATTGCGAAGAATGTTTGCAAGGTAATCGGTACTCCGCCGATGACAAGGAAAGAAGAGATGTTAGCGCCGATCGCCATCAGCGCTGCAAACATGGCGATATGTACTAAGTTCAAAGTCTTTGAATGATTTGCCGTGCGTGTAACGGATGTAGTCATTATGTCCCTCCAAAGCTCAAGATAAATTAAGTATAAGCAAGCGTTTATTTTGAGTCAACCTAAATTTAATTATAGTTAACACAAAAGTTTTATGTGTTTTACATAAGTTAAACTTGGTTTTAGAGTTATCAGTACTACGCCAAACTACTAGCACTGCAACGGGTTTTCATGTCCGGAAGCTAGTGAAGTGTTGCAGAAACAGAGATAAGAGCAGTAATATTTTCTCCGGAGTTTTGCTCCGTATCCATATAAAAGTGGTAGTTTTATAACACTCTTTTTTTCTTAAGAGCTTATCTAGCGAAGGCGCGTCAGAGGGCTAGGCGAAGCTATGAGACGAGTGCTCTTTTCGGCTCATGGCGAGAGCCATGCCCAAAGCGGCCGAAGCGGAATAGAATTAAGTTTCTATATCTATTCAAATTATTTTGTTGGCAATTCAGTAATTTCATGTATGATGTTAGAATAATATTCACTTGTGAGAAAAGAGGGAACTTTATGACGGAATGGTGGAAAAAGTCGACGGTGTACCAAATTTATCCGCGCAGCTTCATGGATTCGGATGGCGATGGCATCGGCGATATCCGCGGCATTATCGGTAAACTGGATTACTTGCACGAACTAGGAGTCGACATCCTGTGGTTGTCGCCGGTCTATGATTCGCCGAACGATGACAACGGCTACGACATTCGCGACTATTATCAAATCATGCAAGAATTCGGCACGATGGCGGATTTTGATGAATTGTTGGCGGAAGTGCACGCACGCGACATGAAACTCGTCATGGATCTTGTCGTCAATCACACATCCGATGAACACGAATGGTTCAAAAACCATCCGGATTTCTACATCTGGCGCGATGAGCCGACAAACTGGCGTTCATTTTTCAGCGGTTCTGTTTGGGAGTATCAAAAAGAACGCGACCAGTATTATTTGCACCTATTTTCCAAAAAGCAGCCTGATTTGAACTGGGACAATCCGGAGTTGCGGGAAGCGGTTTACGAAATGATGCGGTGGTGGCTCGATAAAGGCGTTGACGGATTCCGCATGGACGTCATCAATATGATTTCAAAAGTGGCGGATATGCAAGATGCGATGGGCGGCGATGGCAGCCATCAATTCATGAACGGACCGAACGTCCACACGTACATAAAAGAAATGAACAAAGAAGTATTATCAAAATACGATATCGTGACGGTCGGTGAAACGCCGGGCACGACGCCGAAAGAGGCGCGCGATTATACGGCAGCCCGCAACCAGGAACTGAACATGATTTTCACGTTTGAACATATGGGGCTCGATCAAGCTTCCGGTGAAAAATGGGATTTGAAGCCTTTACAGCTGACCGACTTGAAAGAGAATATGGAAAAGTGGCAGCATGGTCTCCATGATGAAGGCTGGAACAGTCTATATTGGAACAACCACGATCAGCCGCGCATCGTTTCGCGTTTTGGAAACGACGAGGAATATCGCGTCGAGTCGGCGAAAATGCTCGCGACGTGCCTGCATTTCATGCAAGGGACGCCTTATATTTACCAAGGTGAAGAACTGGGCATGACGAACGTGCATTTTGATTCGATTGCTGACTACAAAGACATTGAAACCGTGAACATGTACAAAGAAAAACGCGAAGCCGGCGTTCCTCATGAAGACATCATGAAGATGATTCACGTCAAGGGCCGCGACAACGCACGTACGCCGATGCACTGGTCAGCCGAACCGAACAGCGGATTTACGACCGGCACGCCGTGGCTGAAAGTAAATCCGAATTACAAGGAAATCAATGCGCTTCAACACACCGATCCGGATTCGGTTTACCAGTATTACAAAAAGCTAATCGGTTTCCGCAAAAAAATGGACATTATCACACACGGGGACTTTGAATTGTTGTATCGTGAAGATGAGGAATTGTTCGCGTACACGCGCACGTGGGGCGATGAAAAGCTGACGGTTTATTGCAATTTCTCGGATCTAACGAAATCAGCAGCTCGACCGGAAGGCGAAAAGTTGATCGGCAATTATGCATCAAACACTGACGAGGGCGATATCGTACTCGCGCCGTATGAAGCGATCGTTTATTATCAACAATAAATAAAATACGAATATTAGTAGGAGGAACTATGGCAAACGTATTAGGAATTGATATTGGCGGGACAAAAATCCGCATGGGCGTCATTGATGCCGAAGGACGGATTTTATTCGAAGAACAGATTCCAACCCGCATTCCGTTGTATCCGTATTTGGAAGAGAACGTTTTACGCGTCTTGGCGTTGCGGCCGGACATCAGCGCAATCGGCGTCGGGACGCATGGCTTTGTCGACCCGAAACAAGGAAAAGTCATTTATGCAGCCGAAACACTGCCAGGCTGGACCGGCACACCTGTAAAGGAATTGCTGGAGAAAGCGACTGGCAAACGCGTCGAAGTGGAAAATGACGCAAACGTTGTAGCATTGGCGGAAGCGAAGTTCGGCGCAGCACGCGGTCTTGACCGTGTGGTGTTCTTGACGCTTGGCACAGGTCTTGGTGGCGGCGTCATATGGGACGGTAAATTACTGAGCGGCGGCCCTCACGGCGGTGCAGCTGAACTTGGTCATATGATCCTTTACCCGAATGGCGTGAAATGCGCATGCGGTCGTTTGGGCTGCAGCGAAATGTATGTATCCGGAACGGCGTTGCGCCGCCGGATCAAAGAAGCTGGTCTTGCGATCACACCACCCGAGCTTTTTGAAAACGCACAGACAGACCCGGCGGCGAAAAAAGTGGTGGAAGAATTCACTGCAGATTTGGCGCTTGTCATCAGCAGCTTGCAAGCGGCATTCGATATGGAAATGGTCATCATCGGCGGCGGCGTTTCAGAAGCGGCATCATTATGGATGGATTCGCTTCAGCAACAATTGAAACCGGTTTTACTAAATCCACTGGATATCGAAGTGGCGCGTTTTGAAAACGATGCCGGCATTTTAGGCGCTGCACTTCTAGTGCTGGAACATTAAAAAATCAATGGACAGAGACGGTGATATAGCCGTTTCTGTCCTTTTTATATGCATTTGTTTCCAAGGGAGCCAAAAAAAACTTTAAATTATTAGTAAATTGCGTCTTGTGCAAACGTTTTCACGATGTTATGATTCAATTAATTACTAACTGGAAACGCTCTCAATTTCGTTTCCGTTTTTTATTTGCTAATTTGTGCAAACGATTGCACGACATTCAAAAGGGGGATTTACAGATGAAGGATTTGAAGTTCAGTAAGGGGTTAATGGCATCATTGATGCTATCGGCAGCAGTTCTAGCAGGATGCAATAGCGACGAAGAGAAAACTTCAGGAGCTGAAGGCGAAGAAGAAGTGACGGTTGATATTTTCCAATTCAAAGTGGAATTCAAAGACCAGTTTGAAGACGTAGTAGCACTTTACGAAGAAGAAAATCCGAACGTTAACATTGAAATTACAACTGTTGGCGGCGGCGAAGATTACGGCGCAGCACTTCGTTCACGTTTTGCATCGGGCAACGAGCCAGCCATCTTCAACATCGGTGGACCTCAGGATGTCGCGGACTGGAAAGACAGCTTAGCAGATTTAACGGATTCGGCAGCAGCAGGAGCGGCACTTGAAGGAACACTTGACGGCGTAACAGTTGAGTCTGAAGTCCTTGGTCTTCCTTATAACCAAGAAGGTTACGGCTTGATCTACAACACGCGTCTATTTGAAGAAGCAGGCATTGATGCTGCATCAATCACTGATTTCGCATCGCTTGAAGAAGCTGTGAAAACATTGGATTCGAAAAAAGAAGAACTTGGACTTGAGTCCGTATTCGCTTTCCCAGGTAAAGAAACGTGGGTAACAGGTCTTCACTTGTCAAACACATTCCTTGCACCTGAATTCGACAACAACGTATTGACTGCATTCGACGCGAAAACTGTCGACTTCAAATACAGCGACGGCTTCAAGAAAATCGTTGATTTGCAGAACGAATACTCGAAACAACCTACAGTTAGCCTAGACTACTCGCAGCAAGTAGAAGAATTGTTCTCACTTGAGCGCGTTGCAATCATCCAACAAGGTAACTGGGCTTACGGTTCTATCGCTGGTATCGATCAAGAACTAGCGGACAATGGTGTTGGCCTTATGCCGATTCCTGTAGAAGGTTTGGATAACGCTGGAATTCCAGTTGGCGTACCAATGTATTGGGGCGTAAACAAAAAAGCTGACGAAAACGTGATCAAAGAATCGAAAGCATTCTTAGATTGGTTGTATACATCTGATGCAGGTAAAACAGCTGTATTGGAAGACTTCAAATTCATCCCTGCTTACGAAGGTTACGATACTTCAAAAATCTCTGATCCAATGTCGAAAGCAATCTACGACGCTTCTGAGTCAGGCAACACAATCGGATGGGTATTCATGGGCTATCCGACTGGATGGGGACAAGACGAACTTGGATCGAACATCCAGAAATACCTAAGCGACGAAGCAAGCTGGGAAGAAGTTATCGATTCAGCTAAAAAAGCTTGGGAAACTAGCCGAGCTAAATAATAAAACAGCAAACAAATGATTATTATGAGCGTTTCAAACAAAGTAGCCTCTGTGCTACTTTGTTTTGTTACTAGGGTATTCACGGTATAATTTAAGGAAGGAAAGATGCCTGTATGCGTACAAAAGATTTATCTTATTGGTTGTTTCTGGCCCCGGTTTTGTTGGCACTTACGCTAGTTGTCATCGTTCCTATGCTTCTAGGAGTTTATTATTCGTTCACCACGTGGAACGGCATCAACACAGGAGAATTCGTCGGATTCCAAAATTACATCGATTTGTTCAATGACGAGCGTTTCCTTGATTCGCTTTGGTTCACAACAAAATTCTCGGTCGTTTCAGTCATTTTGATCAATCTGATCGGCTTGTCGCTGGCATTATTGGTTACCGGCCGAGTACGCTCAAGCAAATTATTGCGCACGACGTTTTTCATGCCGAACTTGATCGGTGGATTAATCTTAGGATTCATCTGGCAGTTCATCTTTATCAAAGTATTTTCCAGTGTCGGTGAAATTATCGGAATGGAAAGTTTGCAGGGCTGGTTGTCCACAACGGACACCGGATTCTGGGGCTTGGTCATTTTGATGAGCTGGCAGATGGCCGGTTACATCATGGTCATCTATATCGCTTATTTGGAAGGGATGCCGAAAGAGTTGTTGGAGGCTTCTGAAATCGATGGAGCATCATCGTTCCAGCGTTTCCGCTTTGTCGTTTTCCCGCTCGTCGCGCCTGCGTTCACGGTCAGCATGTTCTTGACGTTATCCAATACGTTCAAATTATACGACCAAAATTTGTCGCTGACTGGCGGCGGACCTTACAATTCAACCGAAATGGTCGCAATGGAAATTTTCAAGACGGCGTTTATGCAGAATGCCTTTGCCTACGCACAGGCGAAAGCTGTCATCTTCTTCTTGATCGTTGCGATTATTGCCCTTGTGCAAGTGTATCTGAACAAACGCAAGGAGGTTGAAATGTAATGCGCAAAAAATGGAATGTCAAAATGGAA
>JBFIXY010000111.1:0-5908 GCA_041605655.1 Planococcus sp. (in: firmicutes)
CCTCCTCGTCACTATCGTGACTGCGGGGTCTTCAGCTTTCGCTGTCCCACAGGAGTCTTCGTGGCAGACCGCTTGAAGGATCCCATCTTTTATCAAAGTTAGCTACCTGGGTCCACTCTCTATTTACAATAACTCTACTGTTTTGAATATGTCACTCAAGGATCTGTAGCACCAAGTGGCGAAAGGCAAAGATGTGCTCCTGCATCGCTACGCTGCTTCGTCGCAAAGCCAATACCCAAAGGAACTTCGGGCATTGGCTTTCCTGCGGAAGAACGGAGTGATGAGACCCCGCAGGAGCTTGCGACGAGGAGGCTCAGCGCTTCGTCCGCGGAAAGCGTCCACTTGGTGCGAAAGATCCACTCTAAATAAGAAAAAATGATTTATTGTTCTATAGTATGCAAGCTGACACCGAAATGTTTCGGTGTTTTTTTTGTGCTCTATTTTCATTATAGGTAACGCTATTGATTTTTAACAGCAATTGCAATTTAGCGAAAAAAAGGGAATGTCCCTTTTACCCGACGTGATGGGTAGGAGACATTCCTGATTGAATTTTATACATTTGGTAATATTGACCGCCAAGTTTCATCAATTCTTCATGCGATCCCATTTCGGCGATTTCACCGTGATCCAACACAAGTATGCGGTCAGCATTTTTGATCGTCGACAGCCTGTGCGCGATGATGAACGTCGTGCGGCCTTTTTTCAACACGTTCATCGCGTGTTGGATGATTTCTTCTGTTTCGGTATCAATATTCGACGTCGCTTCGTCCAGTATCAAAATAGCTGGATCAAACGCCAGCGCTCGAGCGAATGACACCAATTGGCGCTGCCCGGATGACAGCGTACTGCCTTTTTCGACAACTTCTTCATCAATGCCTTTTGGCAAATGCTTCAGCACTCGTTCCCCGCCAACAGCTTCTAACGCATCTTCCACCATTTTTCGCGTAATCCGCTCGTCGCCAAGCGATACATTCGTTTCAATCGTTCCGGTAAACAAATACGGATCTTGGAGTACGATTCCCATGTGCTCTCGAACCGATTGCCGCGTCATATCGTTGATGTTGACGCCGTCAATCGTAATCCGCCCTTTGGAAACATCGTAAAAACGCAGTAACAAATTCATGATAGAGCTTTTTCCGGAACCGGTATGGCCGACAAGTGCAACGGTTTCACCTTGTTTCGCTTCAAAACTGATTTCTTTCAGTACATACTCTTCTTCGTCATACGCAAACCAAACATTTTCAAAACGGACGTTTCCACGATAGCGTGCCACTTTCGCGTCGCTAACAGGCTCCCCTTCCCGGTCAAGTAAACGGAAGACCCGTTCCGCTGCGACAAGTGCCTGTTCCAAGCGCGAAAACTGATTGACGATACCGCTGATCGGATTGAATAGACGGATGATGTAATCGATAAACGCGTAAAGTACGCCGACCGTTACCACACTGTCACCGGTGATTGACCCGCTTCCGAAATATGCGATAAACAAGATGAAGATCAATGCACGCAACACACCTACCATATTATATGAAGCGGCTGCTTCAAGAACCAACAGCTTTTGTTGGAATTGGTAATGCTTATTGTTCATCTCTTCAAATTCCGCTTTCATGTTCTTTTCATTGCGGAACGCTTGAATGATTGTCATTCCTTGGATCGACTCATTGATCATGGCATTCATGTCACTCAATTTCTCCCGCACCACGCGATTGTATTTGGCAGCGTATTTGCGGTAGATGAGCATCCAGCCATAAAGCAGTGGGATTAATACAAGCATGATGGCTGCAAGCTTCCAATCAAGGTAAAACAATGCGATGTAAATTCCCGCCATATACATGAAACTTGTGGCAAACTGGGAAAATACCGTAAAGAACAATTCACGGATAGCTTCCGTATCATTCGTTATGCGCGACACAACTTTGCCTGCTGGCAAGTTGTCGAAATATCGAATCGGCAATGTCTGCACATGGCCATACACATCATTGCGCATTTTTTTGATGATGCTGTTTGCGCCTTTTTGCAAGTAGATAAATTGGAGATAGCGGAAGATTGCCGCTACGATTCCAAAAGCTAAGAATATGACCAATAAATACGCAATCGGTTCAAAATCCACATTCCCACCTTGCATCGGCGCGATATGCTCATCAATTATTTCTTTAGCGATCAACGGCGCAGCGAGATCCGCTGCGACCGCAATCGCAAGGAGCACAAGCCCCGTTATTAAAATCCCTTTAAAATAGAGGGCGTATTGAAACAACCTTTTTCCTGTCCCCATGATTACACCTCCTCGATTTGTTGACGGAGAAATTGTTCGTGGAACCATCCTCCCGCTTTCAACAAATCCTCATGAGTTCCTTCTTCAATAATTTTCCCTTCATCAAGTACGACGATCCAATCGGCATGCTGCACAGCAGACAGCCGGTGTGTGGTGATAATTGTCGTTTTTCCGGAACGTTCGTTTTGAATGTTTTCGATGATTTTCGCTTCTGTTTTCGCATCGACTGCAGAAAGTGAATCATCTAAAATAAGAATTTCCGGTTTCTTGATCAAAGCGCGTGCAATCGAGATGCGCTGTTTTTGCCCACCGGATAATGCAACCCCTTTTTCACCGACAAGCGTATCCAGCCCTTTTGGCAATTTTGCAAGGTCTGATTCAAAATGCGCAATGCGAATCGCTTCTTGAATATCTTCATCACTCGCGTCGCTCTTGCCGAAGAGAATATTGTCGCGCACTGAGCGGGAGAATAACACATGGTCTTGGGGAACATAACCGATCCAACTGCGCAATTGGTCTTTTGACAAGTCCGCAAGATCGACACCGTCCATAAGAATTGTTCCCTGCCCTGCTGGGTATTCACGCAGCAATTGTTTGACGAAAGTCGTTTTTCCGCTGCCGGTTTTACCGACAATGCCAAGTGTTTGGCCACTGTTTAATGATAAGTTAATGCCTTGCAAGTTCACGGTGCTAGATTGCGGGTACGTAAAACTGAAGTCCCGGAAACGAATTTGATGCGGCGTTGTCGCCGTCTTCGGACTAACAGCTTCTGTAACATCCTCTTTTGCATCGAGTGTTTCGTTGACTCGATCGAGGGATGCATTGCCACGCTGCAATATATTGATCATTTCACCGATTGCAAACATCGGCCAAACGATCATGCCTAAATACACATTGAATGCGACCAAATCTCCGAGCGTCATCTTGCCTTCTGCAACAAGGAATGCGCCATAGCCCAACCCAATCATATAACTGATCGTCGTCAAGACTTTCGTGACCGGTGCGAATAATGCATCAATCCGTTCAACCGCCATGTATTTTTCGTAGACGTCGGTTGTCATGTCCGCGAACCCTTTTTCGGATTTACGCTCCTGTACATATGCACGGATGACGCGCACACCGCCAATCGATTCGAGAACGCTATCGTTCATATCCCCGAACGCATCCTGCGCCGCTGTGTAGTGGGTATGAATCTTTTTGCCCAAAATTTGAACGATAATGGCCAGAATCGGCAACGGTATGAGCGCTAAAAATGTCAGTTCCCAAGACACAAGCATACCCATTGCCACAATAATCGTAGCCATATAAAGCGTCGAATCGACGAGGGTTAAAATACCGAATCCTGCTGTTTCTGAAATGGCGCGTAAATCATTTGTTGCCCGCGCCATTAAATCGCCCGTGCGATTTTTCTCGAAAAATGTAGGAGTCATTTTCATGAAATGATTCATGAGGCCCGTCCGGAGCTGGCGCTCAATGACATATGCTCCGCCGAACAACTGATATTGCCACGCAAAGTTGGTAACATAAGCAAGTACCATTGATACCGCCAATACTCCTATATATTGCCATAGTAGCAATGACGTCATTTCTTCTTGTGCAATGGCATCGATTGCCACTCCGATGAGCCATGGAGGTATGATTTCCAAGACATTTGCAACCATTAGAAGACCGACTGCTATGCTATACCGAATCCAATTTTCTTTAAAGAACCATTTTAATTTCCATAAAACACTAAACATTGCTTATCCCTACCTTCGATTTCTGTTGGTCACTAATCGCCTTCAAGCGATTCCTTGATCATGATTTTCCGTTTCTGTAATTTCCCCATCTCATTTCTCCCCTTTTCGAATTATTGCTTTGTTTAATTGGACCAACAAAACAAGTTTATTATTTGCACAGCCAAAGACTGATCAAACCACCCTTAAAATAAATTCAAAAATTTTCCAATATAAAAACATACAAAAACGCGCACCCATTTTCAAGGTGCGCGCGCACGAAAAAAGGCAAGTCCGCAGACCTGCCTTAAGTAATTCTAGTCACGAAATATCAAAGACTATTTACAGGTAAGTCTGGCAACGATATGAAATTAATTGAACTTGCGCATTTGATTTTTTCATTGCCACGACCTCCTTTTCTTTGATTTGGTAATTCAAGAGTAACACTGCCATTTTTAAATTGTCAACGTTTTTTGAATAAATTCTATTTTGTGTTAAATTGAAATGTTTCAAAGACCTATACGAGGGTAATTTAGTACTAATAAAATCATTTGAACGGAGATGGTATGGATGTATCACAATATCGCTGTAGCTTATGATGGTTCAGAAGGAAGTAAAATGGCCCTCGATCAGGCTCTCAAACTAATGGAGCTTATGCCCGATGCCAAGCTAAATGTCGTTTACGTCAACGAAGAATACCACGATAACTTCAAAGCGGCGCGAATGGGTGACGCTGCAAACCGTGTAGTTTCCGCAAATGTGGACAGTACTTATGCTCAGAACATGCCGTTTGAAATTGGGCAAAATGGCTATCGACCACCGAGTGATTTGAAGCGCCCGGATGATTTTGAAGACTCTGCAACAGAATATTCAAAGCATATGCACAATGATATTCAACGACAACTTGATGCAAAAGGCGTTGAAGGGAACGTTTTGGCGCTTGAAGGAAGTGCAAGCAAAATGATTCCTGCATATATCGATGAACAAAATGTCGATCTATTGGTTGTAGGGAATAGCGGAAAATCCGGATTACAGAAATTTTTCATTGGCTCGGTCAGCAAACGTTTGCTGAAAGAGTCACCGTGCTCTGTACTAGTTGTCAAATAATTACCAATACACAAAACGAGAACTAGGCATTTAAACTCGTTTTGTGCTTTTTTATTGTCCAAATACATCATTCTGTACATTAAATTGTCATAATTTTATCAGTTTAATACAATTTATAGGGGGTAAACAGTACTAAGAGGAACAATTCTAAATACAAACAGAAAGAAGGGAAGCAGCTATGACGAAGCATACCGTTTATTTTCTGGATTCACACCAGCACCGCGGTCTCATGGCTGAAATCTGGGCAAATCGCCTAGAACTTCCTGACTGGGATATCCGAAGTGCTGCTTGGGGTCAGCCAGAATTCAACGAAACCCCGTTTCAAGTAATGAAAGAAGTGGTTTTTGAAATTCCAAAAGTGGAGCCTCGCTTCTACAATCCAGTTGAAGTAGGAGAAGCTGATTTGATCATCGCTTTGCAAGATAGTGATTTTGAAAGTGCCGATATTCCACTTGACTTGCCTATGCAAAAATTGTTGATTTGGAATATTCGCAATCCAGAGTTGCGAAGCTCTGATGAACACGAACAATGGGCTCTTTACCAAGAAATCTGTGATGAAATCGCGATCAATATAAAAAATCTCGAACCATATTTCCGAGCTAATTATATGTAAAAACCCATCTCTTAACAAAAGAGACGGGTTTTCAGCTTGCAGACAAAAGAATAGTTAAACGTTTTTTTGTATTTATATGGGATCCTCCACACCAAGCGGACGCTTTCCGCGGACGAAGCGCTGAGCCTCCTCGTCGCAAAAAAGAGATGCTCCTGCATCGCTACGCTGCTTCGTCGCAAGAGCTTGCCCTCGCATGCTTCGGCC
>JBFIXY010000112.1:0-5892 GCA_041605655.1 Planococcus sp. (in: firmicutes)
ACTTGAATCCCTTCATTTTCCAGGATTGTTTTTGTATTTCGCACAAAAACACCGTAACTCGGAAATTCTTCAGAAGGATACATATTCGATACTAATAATACTTTCATGTAGAACCTTCCCTCCCTAAATCACTGGTGATTTTCAATTTGCATTTTCATGAATTTGATCAAATCTTCCCGCAGGTCCGGACGCTGTAAAGCAAATTCGATCGTCGTCTCTACAAACCCGAGTCTTTCTCCGACATCGTAGCGTTTGCCTTCAAAAGCATAACCGTAAACGTTTTGGATTTTGTTCAATTGGGCAATAGCATCCGTCAGTTGAATTTCTCCACCCGCTCCGATTTTCATCTGTTCGAGAAACTGGAATATTTCCGGAGTGAATATATAGCGGCCGATAATCGCCATATTCGATGGAGATGTTCCCGCTCGTGGTTTTTCAACAAAACCTTTCGCTTTGTATAATTGACCGACTTGTTCATCCGGATCGATAATGCCGTAGCGGTATGTTTCCTCCTCCGGCACTTCCATGACGCCGATAATGGAGGATTGTGTAGCTTCATACTGATTCATCAATTGCTTCAATCCTGGTGTTTCCGCCTGGATGATGTCATCCCCTAGCAAGACAGCAAAAGGCTCATCGCCGATGAATTTGCGCGCCGTCCAAACAGCATGACCTAGACCAAGCGGGTTTTTTTGGCGAATATAATGTATTTCAACTTTGCTTGATAATTGGACCGCATTCAACAACTCGAATTTCTCAGTTTCAGCTAAACGCGTTTCCAAAAGAGGTGCGGAATCGAAATGGTCTTCGATTGCCCGTTTGTCTTTACCGGTAACAATAATGATGTCTTCGATGCCAGCAGCAACCGCTTCTTCTACTATATATTGAATCGTCGGTTTATCGACAATCGGCAGCATTTCTTTCGGCATCGCTTTTGTAGCCGGCAGGAACCGGGTACCTAATCCTGCTGCTGGAATAATCGCTTTACGGACTTTTTTCATAAGGCTCTCTCCTCTTCTCATTGCTTCTTTAGCGTGAACGCAATACTTTCAATAAAAAGATCGGCAACACCAATTGCCTCTTGATGCGTGATGGACTGGCGATTAATCGGTACAACCATTCCAATCCCAGTTTCCGGAATGCGACCGGCGCACGTTTTACAGTTCCAGAGAACACATCAAAGCTTCCTCCGACTCCCTGGAATACTTGAACGTTTGAAAGCTTCGGCATGTTGCGCTGAATCCATAATTCCTGTTTCGGACTGCCAAGTGCGACAAAAATCATTTTTGCGCCGCTTTGCTGGATTCGTTGCACAAGTGCTTCTTCGTCTTTATCATAGCCGTTTGTGTAGCCCGCAACTTTGATGGCCGGGAAAGTTTCTTGTATATTAGCAATCGCTTTGGCGACCACTTCTTCTTTCGCCCCAAAAAAATAGACGGGAAGCCCATCTTCTGACGCAAATCTTAACAAGGCAGACATCATATCCACTCCCGTGACACGGGAAGTGATTTGACCGCCTTTCAATTTTGCTGCAAGTAAAATTCCAACACCATCTGCAATTTGATAGGTAGATGCATTGATCAGTTCCTTCACTTGCGGATCGCGCTGTGCAGCCATGACCTTTTCCGGGTTGACCGCGATAATGGTCGATTGCTTCCCACTTTCGATGCGGTTCCTCAAATCTTCTATTATACCTTCATATGAAAGGGCCGAAACATCGATCCCTAAATAACTTTCTTTCATCCGTTAAACCTCACTTTAATGGCTTTCAATTTTATCAGTATAGCAGATTTTATGAGGAGTTGCACAGGGTGAATGACAAGTGTTAGAATTTAGCGAGGACAAGGCGACACTGCCTTAGTTTGAGGAGGAAAAAGCGTGAAGATTGTACTATCCGGTTTTTATGGATTAGGTAATACAGGGGACGAAGCAATCCTGAAATCCATTATTGATAATTTGCGAGCAGAATTAGACAACCCAGAAATTACAGTTTTTTCTTTGTCACCAGAAAAAACAGCTGCAGAATATAATGTAAAATCCATTTACCGCGCTTGGCGCCGTGAAAATAAGGAAAAATACAAAGCGTTGAAAAATGCCGACTTGTTGATATCAGGCGGCGGCGGTTTGTTGCAGGATACGTATCCGACCAAGTTTTTGTTCGGACCGCTTCCTTATTACTTGCTGATCGTGATGATGGCGAAAATTGCCGGCACAAAAGTGATGTTCTTTTCTCAAGGAATCGGCCCTGTCACGTCGACTTGGGGAAAAATTCTGATGAAGTTGTTCGCCAACCGCGCAGACCTCATCACAGTTCGGGACCAGTATTCGAAGGATTACTTGAAAACTTTAGGTGTAACACGTCCTGAAACCATTGTGACAGCTGACATCGTCTTCGCTTTTAAAGCCGACGAAGAAGACCGCGCCTATCAATCACTGCCGTTGACAGGCACCGAGAAAATTGTTGCGGTCACGGTGCGCCCTTGGTTTGACAATCCTGACTATATCGAGAAAACAGCTCACCTGCTCGATCAATTGATCGAAATGCGCGGCGTAACCCCGGTATTCGTTCCAATGGAAGGAAAATATGATGTGCCCGCTTCACAAGATGTGCTATCAAAAATGAAGCATGCTGACAAAGCAATGCTGCTTGGCTCTGATTTCACGCCAAACGAATTCTTGAATTTCATCCGTCATGCGGAATTGACAGTCGGCTTGCGTTTGCACGCCTTGATCTTTTCAGCACTTTCGAATGTACCGCACCTCGGCTTCAGCTACGATAAAAAAGTTGAAAGTTTCTTGAAACGTTCGGGTATGTGGGATTATTCGTTCCGCCTTGGCGAAATTGATGAAACCAAATTACTGGAGAATGCGTTATATCTATTGGATAACAAACAAGAAGCGCAAGCATTGATCGAACCTAACGTTGCGAAGCTTCATGCAGAAGCGATGCGCAATGTTGAATTATTAGAAGAAAACTTCGTGAAATAAGGATTTTAAGAAAGGAAACCACACATGAAAATTTTACTGGCTACATCATACGACTACCCGCATTTAGGTGGACTGTCGACTCACATGACCACTTTGAAAACGGGTTTGGAAAAGCTTGGCCATACCGTTGAAACCTTATCGTTTTCCGATGTCGAGAAATGGCGTCGCGATTGGATTGCTCGCGGACCATCTTTCGTCTTGAACAAAGTATCGCTTGGCGCCGGCTATGTCTGGACCTTGAACCGCCGCCAACAATTCCTTGAAGCGATGTTGAAAGACGAAAAATACAAATCATTCGACATTGTTAACGGTCAAGACGTGTTTGCCACCCGGGCATCTCTTAATGCCGGCTTGCCAACCGTTACAACGGCCCATGGATATTTAACTTATGAAGGCATATCAAAAGGCTCCGTCGCTGAAAACAGCAAACACGCCGACAAATTATTGGACGTAGAATTCAGCATGTTCAAAAAGACCCGTTCGGTCATTACAGTGGATACACGCATCAAAGAATACATCAAACGCGAAACCGGCGTTGAAGCTTCCATGATCAAGAACTTTATCGACGTTGAAGATTTCAAACCGGAAGTCGAACGCCGCGAGGAATTCCGCAATAAATACAATTTTGCACAAGATGACTTGATTTTCTTCATCCCTCGCCGCTTGACGAAAAAGAACGGCGTTATTTATCCGATTCTCTCATTCCCTCCTGTTTTGGAAAAATACCCGAATGCGCGCCTCGTTTTCGCAGGCACCGGGGAAATGATGGATGAAATGAAAGCGAAAGCAAAAGAGCTTGGCATCGAAGAACGTGTGACAATGCTCGGCGCGGTCGACCATAAAGACATGATCCAATACTACGCATTGAGCGATATCGCATTGGTTCCTTCTATATACTCTGCCGGCGTTGAAGAAGCCACTTCCATTTCTGCCTTAGAGGCAATGGGATCCGGTATTCCGTTAATCGCATGTGCAGTTGGCGGCCTAAAAGAAATCGTCGATCACGAAAAAGACGGTTTGCTTGTCGCTGAACGCAGCGTTGAAGAATTATCGGATGCAATGATCCGCTTGCTCGATCAACCGGATTACGGACAGCAGCTTGCGAAAGCAGCGCGTGAGAAAATCATCGCTGAATACTCTCATTTTGCAGCAGCCGAAAAATACGAAGCGATTTACAAAGCAGCGTTAACCAAATAATTCGTGGGCGAGAGGAGTTCGTTCCTTTCGCCTGTTTTGTGTTTATGCGAAAGAAGGGGAAATAATGTCGAGTCTTAAAAAAGCAGCAATTTGGACAACCGGACTTGCTCTTCTATTGAAGTTGTCAGGATTTTTACGGGAATCGGTTGTTGCGAAAGAATTTGGAGCATCCGATGCGACCGATGGCTACTTTTTAGCATTTTCGTTTATTACGCTTGTCGTCGCCATGATTGCCACCGGTTTCAATAATGTCTTTTTGCCTTTATACATCAAACGCCGGAATACCGGCACAGATAAAGCGGACACGAATGCCAATGGATTGCTCAATTGGACGGTGCTGTTATTTGCTGCCGTATCCGTTATTGGCTGGTTCAGTGCAAAATGGCTTGTGCCGCTCATCTACCCGAACATGTCACCTGGCGCTGGAAAAATTGCCGTTGAAATGACCGAAGTGTTCTTCATCTTCATGGTCTTTATCGCATTGGCCGGCTTATTGGAGTCTTACCTTCAATCACGCCGCATCTTCGTGCCGACACTCGTTTCAAAACTGTTAGCGACATTGATGGCCGCTGTATTCGCCTTATTGTTCAGTGATACGTGGGGCATCTACTCTGTAGCTTACGGCTTTGTTTTTGGTACGGTCGTCGGCGTTGCGATTCAGCTATTTTACCTGATTCGCTCCGACTATTCCTGGAAGCCGACGCTGCGCATGGAATCGGATTTCCGGAAAGCGTTCCTGATCCTGATTGTCCCTTCGTTGCTCAACTCAGTTGTTGGCCAGGTCAATTTATTTGTCAATAAAGCCTTTGCTTCTGGTACCGGATTTGAAGGTGCGGTTACGTATTTGAATAACTCGCAATTGATCGTCAGTATTCCAAATGCTATTTACGCAGCGACCTTAGCAGCCATTATTTTCACGTTGATGTCGGAACAAACCGAGGATCTTCCGAAATTCAAAGATACCGTATTCCGAGGCATGGAAATTTCGTTCGTAACACTTGTACCGATTGCTATCGGCTTATTGGTTATCGGCGACGCCGTCGTTGCTTTCATATATGAGCGCGGTGCGTTTACAGAAGCAGATACGGCCAATACGCACATCGCCTTGTTGTTTTACTTGCCGATCATCATTTTCCAAGGCATGCAGCTGATTTTGTCGAAATCGATGTATGCCCGCGGCAAGACAGCAGTCGTCTTCCGTATTTCGGTGACAACCATTGCGGTCAACTTGGTGCTCAACTGGCTGTTGGTCGACAAATACGGCTACCCGGCTCTTGCGTTTGCTGCATCTGTGGTCTCAATCTATTACTTTACGGTTTCAATGATTGTCGTTTACAAAGACTTGGGCATGGACCAATTCAAACGCTTTGCGACGATGACGTGGCGCGTACTCGTACCGGCCATCTTGATGGGAATTGCGGTTTACGCCGCGAAGCTCTCACTCGGAGCAAGCGAATGGCTTCCACTTGTCCAACTTGGGGTTCTTGTACCCATCGGCGTTGTCGTTTACGCTGTGATGCTGCGAGTCGTTTATCCCGCAGGATTCAAGAGGTTCTTAGGACTTGTAAGACGTTAGAACATTGTAAAAGGCCCCTCATTTGAGGGGCCTTTCAGCTTGTAGACAAAAGAATAGTTAAACGTTTTTTTGTATTTATATGGGATCCTCCACACCAAGCGGACGAAGCGCTGAGCCTCCTCGTCGGAAAA
>JBFIXY010000113.1:0-5888 GCA_041605655.1 Planococcus sp. (in: firmicutes)
CGATTCGCTGAAGGTTTGAACATGGAAGCGCCGATTAGTGCCCAGGATAAGTAACGATGAATTCCGGCGTTGCCCGTTAGCCGTTCTTTCACGTATTCTTGCATCGCTTGAGCCGTCTGATCGCCAAACGTCTCACCTTTCGTATTTTCCGCTCCATCAATCGACATGATTTCTTGCCACAGACCTGCAGAATCCTCGAAATACGCCGGGACTTCCCGTTCCGTTTTAAACACTTGCGATA
This sequence comes from Planococcus sp. (in: firmicutes), assembly GCA_041605655.1. GTDB lineage: Bacteria > Bacillota > Bacilli > Bacillales_A > Planococcaceae > Planococcus. The sequence continues at coordinate 242 of JBFIXY010000113.1, forward strand.
ACTCAGCAAAAAGCAAATCCAATGTATGTGCCGTTTGTGGAGATAAAGGATAGGATGTGCTTGGCAATACGTTAATCGTGAATTGCTCCAATTGCTTCTTTGTCATGGGCATATTGGCCACAATGGAATAAAGTAGGCGAGCATCTCTGACTGTTTTTACAATCGGTCCAATGCCTAGCATCCGTTTTTGCAAATCTTCTTCAACGGTCGGATACGTGCCAATAGGAGACACTTGAGCATTGCCGGATTTGAAGCCGACCACTCCATTGAAATGGCTCGGAAAACGAATAGAACCACCAATGTCTGACCCCACTCCAGCAGCAGCCCCTCCAGCGGCGATCAATGCAGCTTCTCCTCCGCTCGAGCCGCCAGCAGTCCGGCTCAAGTCATGTGGATTATTTGTACGCCCATATAGTTTATTATCGGTTTCTTGGCAAAAACAAAGTTCGGGCGTATTCGTTTTGCCGAGAATGATTGCACCTTCTTCTTTCAGTTTACGTACGACAGCCGCATCACGATATTGGACAAATCCTTTTCGGCGTAACAAGCCGCCAGTCGTCTGCATACCAACTACATCAAATGCCTCTTTTATACTGATCGGTACGCCGAGCAATTTCCCTTCAGCACTTCCCTCAGCAATTTGTGCATCTGCCCGATCTGCTTCTTTTAACGCTTCAGCAAAACGATCCTCCACGAAGCAATTGACCAAAGGGTTGATGCGCCGAATATGAGCGATAAACGTTTCCACTGCTTTTCTTGATGTGATTTCACGTTGTGCGATGAGACCAGCTAATTGAGTTGCATCCATGTCCAATATACTATGTACCTTGCGTTCATCTGTTTTCATTCGTACGCCCCCAAAATTCTATCTTTTCTGATTATATACCAGCTGCAGGCTGCTAAACCATCTAGTATTAGAAATAAAAAAAGCCTACAGCGTAACCGCTGCAGACTTTTTACTCTTAATAAGCCGTCCATCCGCCATCCGCTACAATGACCGCTCCATTGACAAAACTCGCTTCATCAGAAGCTAGAAACAGCGCAACCTGCGCGATTTCCTCCGGTTTTCCCATCCTAGGGTTTAACGCCATACCTGGTTGCATCCGTCCCATGCCGAATTCATTGATGGCGGTCATTGTCGAACCGATATTCGTCTCAACCGCTCCGGGAGCGATGGCATTGCATCGAATGCCTTCGTTGGCGTACATGTATCCTGTGTTTTTGGTGAACCCATTCACGGCATGTTTGCTTGCAGTGTAGGCGGCACCAGCACGCGATCCATATAAGCCCCCAATTGAAGAGATGTTGATGATGGATCCTTTCTTTTTCTCCCGGAAGATTTTCAAAGCTTCCCGGGTTCCAAGCATGACTCCATCTGTATTGACTGAAAAAACACGTTCCCACTTTGCATCTTCGATGTCGCCAGCTGGTTCGAAATTATCCATTATGCCAGCATTATTAACCAAGATGTCCAAGGTTTCGTATTCGCTGACAGCTAAAGCGATCATTGCTTCAATATCTCTGGCATTGGCAACATCCGCTTTCACTGCGATCGCTTTACCGCCGCTTTCTGTTATGCCAGCTGCGACTTTCTCTGCATCCGCTAAATTGATATCTGCGACAACAACTTTAGCTCCTTGTTTCGCAAACACCTCTGCTGTTGCCCGGCCAATCCCTGATGCCGCTCCTGTAACAATAGCTACCTTCCCTTCAATTCTCATCCATATCCATCACCTTTCATCGCCATTCAGGTTCTGTCTTCAGACTTCGTAATCGTATAGTGGAGGCCATCTGCCGATCAGACTCCGAGTCGTTACGACTTGACCGGCATGGTAGCTATTGTGGTTGATCAGCACCAAGAGCAGTTCGCCCCGAGACCTGTCCGTATTGCCGAATCCGGTTTCTGAAAAATCTTTTCCAGCTTCTTCTTCCGCTTCTTTTATGCCGTCCAGAAAATGTTGGACCCCTTCAACCCAAGCTTCCCGACTTTCTGGAGCATGGTTCTTCGGCCAAGATTCTTCTGGATGATCAGGCGCATGCATCACATCGCCTCGTAAATACCCAAGCATGAAGTCTTGCCAATAATTCATGTGATACAGCAACTCCCATACCGAATGCGGGCAATGATCCGGTTTTTTACCGGCTGAATGCCAGTCCAACGCATCAAAAATCAGCGTTATGTCCACATGAGTTGAACGTCCGTGCAAAGCCTTTTGGAATATTGATTCTGTCATTTTAAATCCTCCCTTATTTTCATTAATCCAAGGCGTCTATATAAATAAGATTCCACGTCCGGACGGAAAAAACCTTCTTCTAAGCGGATGTTTAGCTTATGCAAAAACGGGTTGATATAATGAAAAGGGTAAATTCAATACATACTAAAGGAGTGTTTGGGCATGCAAGAAGTAAAAGGCAAAAATGCATTAATCACCGGCGCTGGTAAAGGCATCGGACGTGCGGCAGCAATCGCTTTCGCAAAAGAAGGCATCAATGTCGGATTGCTCGGCAGAACCGGTGCACATCTTGAAGACGTATTAAAAGAATTGGAGCAATACGGCGTCAAGGCGGTCATGGCTGCTGCTGACGTTTCGGATAACGACGCAGTACTTTCGGCCGTTGAGCACATCAAATCCGAGCTTGGACCGATAGATATTTTGGTCAATAACGCAGGCATCGGCAAATTCGGCAAATTCCTTGAATTGCCACCAGAAGACTTCAAGAAAATAATCGATGTCAATTTGATGGGCGTCTACAACGTGACGCATGCCGTCCTACCCGAAATGATCGAACGCGAATCGGGCGACATTATCAATATTGCCTCGACTGCCGGACAAAAAGGCGCACCGGTAACTAGTGCTTACAGTGCTTCTAAATTCGGCTTGCTCGGACTCACCGAGTCACTCATGCTTGAAGTCCGGAAGCATAACATCCGCGTTAGCGCATTGCTACCGAGCACGGTTGTTACTGAATTGGCACAATCCGAAAACTTGATCCAAGGCGATCCGGAAAACGTCATGCATCCGGAAGATTTGGCGGAAGTGATGGTGGCGCAGCTGAAATTGCACCCGCGCATCTTGCTGAAATCGGCAGCACTGTGGTCAACAAATCCATAAACCGCAATTCGAAACCCTTCATGTATAGCATGGAGGGTTTTTTTCGTGGCGTTTAGGCATTCATTTACACGTCACTATCAGGTATACTTTAAAATATTAACAGAATTTTTAGATAATAAGGAGGATTTATTATGAGGAAATATTTCCAAGTTGCTGCTTTGGCTACAGGCGTCGTGATTCCCCTGCTATATGTGAATGATATGCGCCGAGCATACAAGCGTTTAGAAGAGTTTGATGTGGTAAGTTTCCAGTCTCAATTTGGCAAGATGTCGTACGTCGATGAAGGTTGGGGTGAAGCTATTTTAATTAGCCACGGCATTTATGGTGGCTATGACCAGGGCCTCTCTTCGTTGAAAGGGATAGTGGGCGATAATTACCGCAAAATCGCTGTTTCCCGCTTCGGCTATCCTGGATCTAAGTTGCCGGCGGAACCAACGCCTCAAAATCAGGCAAAGGTGTTTCTGGAATTGCTGGATCAATTGAATATTGAAAAGGCGTTTATCATCGCGACTTCTTCTGGAGGTGCCGCCGCGTTAGCATTTGTTCTCGCATATCCAGAGCGGACCAAAGCGCTGATCCTCTTATCTGCCGATGCTCCATTATTCAAAACGACAACCGATCAACTAAAGCCTGTCGGACCACCGATTCCATTGCTTAGCGAATTTCCTCTGTGGGCATCGACGAAAGCGCTGCGGTCAGCGTTCAGCCTGTTGTATGGCTCTGACATTGATAATCGTTTCTTACAATCGATGCAGCCGATCAAGCTTCGCCGGAAAGGCATTGAAACAGATGCGGCAATCACCAATATCGATATGGACGTGAATTACGATAATTATCCTGTTGAGGACATTACAGTCCCGACTCTCGTCATTCATGCAAAAGATGATCCCATCGCATTTTTCGAATGCACGGAAAAATTCGTCGAACGCGTAAATCCTGAGACTGTTATTTTTGAAAATGGCGGCCACCTCTTATCTGGCCATCAAACCGAAGTTGCTACAGCAATCCAGGAATTTATTCAGAAGAATAGGTGAACGCTAGATAATGATACTTGTTGGCTTAATAGGTAAATGATATCAGCAAACTTAATTACCTACCCTGTAAAAGGTAAAAAATACCTGGTTAAATAAACCCACATGAAGTACACTATTGAAAAGTTATCAATATTCATCAACTATTCTGTTTTTTTATTTCCCCGGCAATTTGATAGGAGGCCAGCACGTTGAAAGCGAGTCACAGAATTGTTCTTACCAGTTTGTTGTTTCTCCTGTTTACGCTAACCGGTTGTGTGCAAGAAGAAGTCTTAAATACGGAAAAAACTGCCGGTAGCTTTGAGTTTCGTACTGCGCCCACTACCATTATTCCTGCGGAAATAAGTCGAACTCGTATAGCATCTATTTCAGCGATTGGCGATGTGTTGATTCACGCTACGGTTTACACAGATGCGCAAACTGAAGATGGCTACGATTTCAATCCTATGTTTGAAAAAGTTAAGCCTTTCCTTTCCCAATCGGATATCACGATTGCCAATTCAGAAAGCATTATCGGGGGCAGCGAAATCGGTGTTTCGACTTACCCTTCTTTTAACAGCCCTTACGAAGTGGGCGACGCAATGAAAGATGCAGGCGTCGATATTGTATCAATGGCCAACAACCACACATTGGACCGTGGTGTTAGGGCGATTGAGAACGCCATCTCCCACTGGCAATCCATCGGCATCAAACATGTCGGTTCTTATTTGTCTGATGAGGCAAAAAACGAAATTACGACTATGACAAAAAATGACATCACGTTCTCCTTTTTGTCTTACACTTATGGAACCAACGGCATTCGAACACCTTCAGGTAAAGACTATTTGGTGAATCGCATCGATAAAAAAGCGATTCAAGAAGATTTGGCAAAAGCGAGAAAGGCATCCGATGTCGTTGTCTTAAGTCTCCATTTTGGGAACGAGTACGAAGCTCTGCCAAATGCCGAACAAATCGACTTGGCACATTTTTCAGCTCTCCATGGTGCCGATATCATCATCGGACACCACCCACACGTCCTACAGCCGGCTGAATGGATTGAAACAATGGATGGACGCCAAGCATTTGTTGTATACTCACTCGGAAATTTCTTGTCCGGACAAAATGTGTTGGAACGAAAAATCGGCGGTATTCTTCATTTGGATGTAGAGAAAACGGAAAACGCTGACGGCACAACATTCGTTATAAAAAACCCTGCGTTCACTCCTACATACGTCCGCAACACAAATGAACGTGATTTCGAAGTAGATCTTTTAAAAAATGTCGACAGCAACTGGAACGAAGCAGCAAAGCAACATATGGCGACATGGGTTCCGGAAATGAAGTTCATCGAATAAACAAGCAGCGGCGGCTGCTTGTTTTTTTGGATGAATCGCTGCAGAATACCGTAAAACACCCTCTCAGCAGTAAGCGTCCTGCTCGCCTAAGTCAATCTAATGCATCAATTCACTCAAGAAATGTACGATTGCTGCATGCCACCTGAACGAGCAAATTTAGCTTAATTCA
>JBFIXY010000114.1:0-5826 GCA_041605655.1 Planococcus sp. (in: firmicutes)
AGCGATTGAAAATGGACATATTGATGAAAATGCTCTTATTCGCTTTCCAAGAACGCGACATCCGCCGAGCCGCTATGCTTGCTGAAATGCTGTTTGTCGAAGAACTTTTTATTAGCGACTCGATTGAAAAAATGGAGCGTAGCCGGTTGATCCAGCTCGATAAAAAAGGCTACGGATTGACGGCTAAAGGTCATGACTATTTGGAACAAGGCATTTTTGAAGAAGAGATGGAAGCGGGGGAGACCCGAATTTCCTATAGCGCTGTCCATGACGAATACTTGATGGCAGAAGAAGCTTTGCTGGAATCGGAAGAGACAACAGTTGAGACTTATCGCTACGCCGCAAAAGGCACTATTAAAAAAGACCGTATGCAAATTTTGCTTGCGAACGCCATCCAAGATACAGATGAACAAGGCTTTCAAATCATCGTTACGGATATTGCCAGCTGCATCGAAGACACGGTTGACCATATTCCGTGCATCGAATTCCAATTATACGACCATAAGCAAGACATTTTTTATTCCCGCGTGTGGAATACGTCTTCAAGCAGTTGGGACGAAAAGCTGGAAAAAGCGATTGAAGCCCGGGAAATTGTCGGCTGGCGGAGAGAGATGGAAGCAGAGACAACAAAAGAAAACAGTAAGTAATTAGTATTAATAGGGAGATGCAGTCGAATCGAAGGATTCCGCTGCATCTTCCTTTTTATGTGCAAACTTCTATTAGACAGTATTCAAACTACCTAAAGTGTTTAAAATGAATCGCTTTATGAAATTCACTGTATGAATAAAGATTTTTCATAAGACATTTAAATTTCACTCGTACCCAATAAACTTTCTCGAAATAAAGATTGCGCCCTATAATTTTCCAGAATATAATTAATCAACCGAATAAAAAGGGGATAAGCGAGAAATGAGAGTTGGAGAGCAAATGAAAGCAAATGAGATAGAGACAGCTAGTCAATTAATCGAGGCAATTCGCGGATTATGGGATGCCCGATCACTGAAACAATTGCATGAATGGCTGAAAGGACTAGAAACAGAAGATGAGTATTATCGCTTAATCCGCCTAGCAGATCAAATGGACTTATATACATATAGTAATTTCTTAGCGACGCATGCATACAAGCGTTTTGGCACAATGCGTCCATTTGCTTGGCATTGCACACGGTTATTGGAGAATGGGAAAAGTTTAGAAGCGGAAGAACGCATGAATGCCAGGCTTCAAGGAATTACGGACACAGCTTTTTCAGTGGAGGAGCAAATTTCTGCACATACTTTGCTGTTCCGAGTATTTTGTCAGCTGAACCGTATGCCGGAAGCGAAAGAGCATTTGGAGAAAATCAGCGAATTGCAGGAAACGCTCTGGCCAGACTTAGAAGCCTATTATTATTTGCACAGCGGGGAATGGGAGAAAGCGGAGAGCGGCTTAGTAAATGCATTGGCAAATGAATCCTCGGAGCGCAATCAACATGTGCGCTTGTTGCTGGCAGACCATTTGTCGATGACAGGTAGGCAAGAAGCGTCACTTGAAATGTTGCAATCCGGTCAGGTCGTTTATCCAGCGAACTGGTCATTTTGGATGGAACAAGTGAAACGATTGTTTTTGCTCGGCCGATATGAAGCGACTATGGAACTTATAACAGAAATCAACGCGGCAAATCCGTACCATGTCCAGCGGAATCGTTACGTTTATTTGACAGCTGAATGTCTATACAAGCTTGAGAAATGGGATGACCTCGAGAGATGGATCGAAAAACATCAAACGGTGTTGGAAAAGACGATTTACGGGAAAACGATCATTCAACGCGAAGGAGTTCTAAAAAAGCTCCAATTGACCCCGAAAGTTCAGAAGCTCGATTATTGTGTGCCGGCTTCGTTATCAATCATGTTGGAAGCTTTTGGCATGGATATTGGACAGGACGAAATCGCGACACATATTTTTGATGTGACTGGTTCAAAACTGCGCACGACAATGGCGTATATGGAATCGCTTGGGCTGCAGTCGCGTTATTTCAAAGGCTCAGTGGATTTGTATAAAACAATGATTGATGCCGGTGTGCCAGTGCTCATCAGCATGATGATCGAAAACAGTGCGCATGTACAAGTAGTGGTCGGCTACGATGACCGTCTGCAGGCGCTCCTCATTCAAGATCCAAATGACCAATCGCCATTTTTATTAGCTTATACGGAATTAAAAGAGGCGTATAAACTGACCGATTCACTTAGTATGATTTTTGTGAAAGAAGAGCAAGTGCATTTATTGTCGCAACTAAATGAAAATGAGCATCGTTTCTTCGAGCGTTTGTATGAGTTTCTCGATGAAGAAGGAGAAGGCGAAAGTGAAGCGTTCATTTCCTTCATGCAAGATCATATGGAAGAGCGTTACGCAGCAGTTATTGGAATCTCGATTTTATTTTCCGAACGTGCCAAAGCATTCCATGCGAAATGGTTAGAACGGCTGCAACAGGAATTTGGAACAGAGGACGCGGAGCTCGCGTTGCTCACGGCGCATTTGCATTACCAGAAAGAAGAACTGTCAGAAGCATTGGCGTGTCTTGCGGCAGTCAATGAAAAAAACAGTCCATATGCTTTGTTTTTAAGAGGCGTCATTTTAATGAATCAGGATAACCAGGAACGGGCCATCCCTTACTTGAAACAATCGATTGAATTGGATCATTACCAACCCGCTGCTTATAGCCATCTAGCGCGCTGTTATATGGATGTCGGGAAATTATACCAAGCGTATAAATGGTCGGAGATTGCGCTTGCGCAGCTGCCGTCGGATATTTATGCACAAATCACTCATGGCTTGATCCAGTACGAGTCCGGCGCCTACGGAAAAGCAATGGAACGGTTCCAAAAACTGAGTGGGGAAATGCCGGAGGACGGTTATTTCATCTATGAAATAGCACGCTGCCTGTTAGCGCTCGGGAAAGAAACTGAAGCCATTGATTATTTTGAACGCTATATCGAAATGTCGCCAGAACGTCCTTATGCCTATTTGCGACTTGCCGAAATTCATATGGAAGCTGAAAATTGGACGCAAGCCTTGGTTATTGTCAATAAAGGCATTCAGCAAGCCGACAGCAAAGATGTGCTTTATGTATACAGAGGGCATATCGCAATGGAGCAGGAGAAATTTGCAGAAGCGGAAGCAGATTACCGTAAAGCGCTACAGCTTGATCCGGAAGATTTGTTTGCGGTGACGTACATTGCACATAGTCTTTTGAAACAACAGCGCTTTGATGAGGCCGTTGCCTTCTTGAAGAGTTATATAGAAAAAGGAGATACCGGCTATTTTATCCGGTCATCAACGATGCTTTGGGAAGAATGGCCGGAATATGACGGTCAGCAACAGGCTGTCGCGTTATTGGAAAAAGGGCTTGAGAAGAAAGCGTTGCAAGATTACGCAGACATCGCGGAGCAGTACAAAGAGTTCGGAGAGCATCCCTTATTCCAAAATCGGGTGCTGAAAAAATTCAAAGCAATGCGTCACATCGAAACAGATGAAAAACTGCTGTGCTTTGAAGGCCAATTGCATGAACAAGTTGGCAATCGCCATTTTGCTCATCAGCTTTACGTGCAAGCGATTGAGAAAGCGCCAAGTGCGCAAGCGCATTTCCAACTAGGTTTAATGGCCATGGAAGCTGGCCAGTTTGATGAAGCCGTTCAAGAACTTCTGCAAAGCGCGGAACTGGATCCGAGCAATATGGTGGTCAGAGAGGCGTTGATGAATGCCTATACTGAAATGGATGATATTTCACGGGCGTTTTCTACGGCGTTGTTTATTCTTAAAAACGATCCGTTAGAACTGGAGTTTAACGACTTGTTTGAGCTGGTTATGACAGAAAAATCGGTTCTTGCGATTATGAAAACCTTGGACCAAGTGGCGGATCAGGTGCCAGAGGAATGGCTCTTCGTCGCCAAAGCACTTTGCGCGGAAAAACAAGGAGACCTTACAAAAGCAGAAGCGTTGTTTGAACAGGCGATCGCGGTTAAAGGAGCATTCCCATCGCGTTATCAACACGTGGAGTTTTGTGCAAGGAATAATGAAGCGAAACGTGCTGCCACTTTGCTTGAACAATTAATCAGCGAACGGCCGGAAGATGAACGGCTGTACCCGATATACATCCAGATTCTTGCGGAATTGAGGAAAACGCACGAAATCAACAAACGGCTGAAAAAAAGACTGCGCGGTGAACAACTAGGTTTGGCTCAAACTTTTTGTGCGGATGCACTTGCGCAATGGTTTACAGAAGAGGAAGAACTAGAAGAAGAATCATCGGCACAAAGAGGAATCATCGGAAGATTGCTGCACAATGCGCATCGGTGGCGAATGGTTTCGGGGGTCTTTATGCTCTACGACGAAGCGGCTAAAAACATGCCGAACAACGAATTGACGGTGATGCATCATGGCACTTTCTGTTTAAGCCGTGAAATGGCGAAAGAGGCTATTGATGAGCTGAAACCTTTCGTGAAACGAACTGGTCATTATGACGCATCGGTCATGCAGTTGAAAGCAATGGCGCAATGGGCAACGGAAGAAGATTCACCTAAAATCCTGCACCAAGCGATCGACTTCGCAAAAGAGCTCCACGCACGTCAACCGGCAGATGCAGAGGTGTTAGTAATATGGGGAGAAGCGCTTGGTGATTTGGAAGAAAACGACCAAGCATTAGAAAAATATGAACAGGCACTCCGGTTAGAACCGTTCAATGGTGAAGCTTATATCCGCATTTTGCATGAATTGGCTGAACATCGTCCAAGCGATCTCGAAGCATTCATAAGTCGTATTCCGGAAGAAGTATATATTCCGGAGTGGCTTCAATTGGTACGAGCACAAAGTCAGTTGACGTCAGGAAATGCAGAGGCAGCCCACGCAATTTTACTGCCCTTAACGCAGCAGCAAAAAGAATTTCAACCGGCGCTTTATGAATTGGCGCGATGCGAATTAATGCTCAGCAATAAGCTGTCGGCTATTTCTGCGCTGCGCAATTTATTCCGTCAAGAAGGCGGCGATATGTATGTTATGGTGATCGCTGGGGAGCCGATATTTGAAGAAATTCATGAAGAAATCGAGAAATTGATTGAAGAGTTGTAAAAAAATGTGGAGCAAAGCAGTAATGTCTAAAAAACGTATCGTCATATTAATGACGATACTTATCAGTGCCCTGGTTTTGGTGCTAACGGTTTCTCAAAGTTATTTTAACTCAGTAGAGCTAAATTCATTGGTGGAACAAGCAGAGCAACAAGGTCTTGAGTACGAAGTGGTCATTCACAACCAGTTTACCAATTCCTATAGTTTTACTGCTGAAACAAAAACCGAATGATGAGGAATTAAAGGAGCTTAAGATGGAAATCTTAATTGTTCCGTTGTTATGAACAGTAAAGCTATAAAAAGCCGATTTCTGAGATTTAATTTCTCGGAAATCGGCTTTTATTTGATTGCGCCTGTTTAAAGTCTAAAAAATTTTTAAATATCAGAATGCGTTATTGTAATGCACTTTACATTTTTACAGCGCATCGGGTTGATACAATAAATATAGATTAACTGTTGTTCTATTTCAATCAAGGCGCAGCATATCACTAATTTCTTAAGCTCATTTGAAACTGTGCACACTTCGAATACCAATGGATATAGCTAATTCCGAATAAACCATCTGAATTATGGGTATAGAGGTGGAAAGGCCATATTAAGTTGAAGGAGGATGTTGAATGGAAAGCCAGATCAAAGCTTTTGTGTTTGATGTGTACGGAACATTGTTTGATGTCACGGCGATCAAGAAAGAATGTGAAGAATTCTATCCAGGGTACGGTGAGAAAATCA
>JBFIXY010000115.1:0-5757 GCA_041605655.1 Planococcus sp. (in: firmicutes)
CTAACGCGCGTTGAAGGCTTCGAAAAATTTGTCCATCGCACATTCGTTGGCCAAAAACGCTTTTCCATTGAAGGCGTTGACTCGTTAGTCGTGTTGATCGATGAATTGGTTCGCATGTCAGAAGCTAAAGGCACAGAGAAGATAATGATCGGGATGGCTCATCGCGGTCGTTTAAATGTGCTTACGCATGTTTTGAACAAGCCTTATGAAATGATGTTTGCGGGCTTTGCACACGTTCCGGATGAACCGTTCTTACCTGAAGACGGTTCTGTTCAAATCACAAAAGGCTGGTTCGGCGATGTGAAATACCATATGGGAGCTTCCTATACATCTCCTAAAGGGATCAACATCAAACTTGCTTATAACCCATCACACCTTGAAATTGTCAGCCCGGTAGTTGCTGGTTATACACGTGCAGCACAGGAATTGACAAATCAGGCAGGTGCTCCGGTCGTAGATGCGAAGAAAGCTTATGCCATTCTTGTTCATGGTGATGCTGCATTCCCGGGACAAGGCGTTGTAACTGAAACTTTGAATTTCAGCCGCATTCGCGGTTATCAGACTGGCGGTTCAGTACATATCATCGCCAATAACTTGATCGGCTTTACGACTGAGCAACATGATTCAAGATCGACTCATTATTCTTCGGATCCTGCAAAAGGTTTTGAAGTGCCGGTAATCCACGTTAACGCTGATCACCCTGAAGAAGTGACTGCTGTAGCGCAATTAGCTTTTGAATACCGCGAAAAATTCGGCAAAGATATCTTGATTGATTTGATCGGCTATCGCCGTTATGGCCATAACGAGATGGATGAGCCGCTTGTTACGAACCCGATGATGTACAATGGTGTTCATAAGCATGCGACGGTCCGCGAATTATACGGTCAAAAACTAGCTTCTGAAAACGTTTTGACGGAAGAAGAAATCAAATCGTTGGACACAGATACACAAAAGATGATGCAAGCGGCTTACGACAAAGTAAAAGAAAACAAGTCGGAAGAAACACATGAAATTAAAATTCCTGACGCGATTATGAAAGGCTTCCCTGAAGTTCAAACAGGCGTAGGTCGGGAATCGTTGGATAAAATGAACGAAGAATTGCTTTCATGGCCAAGCGATTTTTCTGTATTCAGTAAATTAGGGCGGATTCTGAAGCGCCGCGAAGAACCTTTCAAAGGCAAAGGGAAGATTGATTGGGCGCATGCTGAAACATTGGCATTCGGTTCCATCATTCAAGAAGGCACTCCGGTTCGTTTAACTGGTCAAGATGCACAGCGTGGGACTTTTGCGCATCGTCACCTTGTGCTTCATGATGATGAGACAGGGAAAGAGCTTGTTCCGCTGCACCACATTTCAGATGCTAAAGCATCGTTTGTTGTGCATAATAGCCCGTTAAGTGAAGCGTCTGTTGTAGGCTACGAATACGGCTACAATGTTGAAAATGATGAAGCATTGGTCCTATGGGAAGCGCAATATGGCGATTTTGCCAATATGGCTCAAATGATGTTTGATCAGTTCATTTCAGCAAGCCGTTCGAAATGGGGACAAAAATCGGGGCTTGTTATGTTATTGCCACATGGTTTTGAAGGTCAAGGGCCCGAGCATTCGAGTGCACGTTTAGAACGATTCCTTCAAAATGCAGGCGAAAATAACTGGACAGTTGCGAACCTATCAAGCGCAGCGAACTATTTCCATATTTTACGCCGTCAAGCAAAAATGCTTGGTGAAGAAGCGATTCGTCCATTGGTGATCGTGACGCCTAAATCTCTATTGCGGCATCCATTGGTTGGTGCAGAAGTTGAGGATTTGGCTGATGGCCAGTTCCAGACGATCATCGAACAACCAGGCATGGGAACGAAAGAGAAAAAAGTGGAACGCATTCTATTTGCAAGCGGTAAAATGGCGATTGATTTGGCTGAGCGGGTGAAAGACGGCGAAGGCTTCGACTGGGCGCATATTGTCCGTGTCGAGCAATTGTATCCATTCCCTGCAGAAAAAATCCAAGCAATCGTTGATCGTTATCCTAATGCAAAAGAATTGGCATGGGTACAAGAAGAGCCGAAAAACATGGGATCTTGGACATTCGCAGAACCTTATTTACGTGACCTTGCAAACGGTAAGAACGTCGATTATTACGGCCGTATCACACGTTCAAGCCCGGCAGAAGGCGACGGCGAAGCGCATAAAGTCGAGCAAGCCCGTATTCTGGATGCTGCATTATCAAATTAAACCGATTTTTTAAAAACGGGTAAATACCTGTTAAGCTATTAATGACAGAATCGGACTTAACGGGCGAGGAGATCCGCTGATGTGCGGATTTCCCGCGGACGTTTAAGCGAGACATTCTAAGGAGGAATTTTTTGTGGCAGAGATTAAAGTACCGGAATTAGCAGAGTCGATCACAGAAGGAACAATCGCACAATGGCTTAAACAGCCAGGCGAAACAGTAGAAAAAGGAGAATTCATCGTTGAATTGGAAACAGATAAAGTCAACGTTGAAGTTATCTCTGAAGAAGCTGGCACTGTGCAAGAGTTATTAGCACAAGAAGGCGACACGGTTGAAGTAGGTCAAGTTATCGCGATTGTTGGAGCTGCATCAGGTGCGTCAGCTGAACCGAGAGCGCAAGAATCTGCAAAAACGGAAGAACCTACTAAAGCGGAAGCACCAGCTACAGAAGAACCTGTAGAACAAGCGCCAGCAGCTGAAGAGCAATCTTCAACTGACCGTACGATTGCAAGCCCGGCTGCACGTAAATTGGCACGTGAAAAAGGAATCGATCTTGCAGCGATTTCTCCAGTTGATCCAATGGGACGCGTTCGAGTACAAGATGTTGAAGCACATGCAGCTAAACCTGCAGCATCAGCACCAGCTTCGGCTCCTAAAACGGAAGCACCAAAAGCTTCTGCTCCTTCTTCTGACGAAGAAAGCGGTCGTGTAGTACGCGAGAAAATGTCGCGCCGTCGACAAACAATTGCTAAGAGATTGTTGGAAGTTAAACAATCGACTGCAATGTTGACGACATTCAACGAAATCGATATGACAAATGTGATGGCTTTACGCAGCCGCAAAAAAGACCAATTCCAACAAAACAATGATGTTAAACTTGGGTTTATGTCATTCTTCACAAAAGCAGTTACAGCGGCTTTGAAAAAATACCCTTACGTCAACGCTGAATTAGATGGCACAGACGTATTGCTGAAGCAATTCTTCGACGTTGGTATTGCTGTATCAACTGAAGAAGGTCTGGTTGTTCCGGTTGTTCGTGATACCGACAAGAAAAACTTCGCTGAAATCGAAAAATCGATTGGTGATTTGGCAACAAAAGCTCGCGACAAGAAATTATCGATTGCTGATATGACTGGTGGTTCGTTTACGATCACAAACGGTGGCGTATTCGGTTCATTACTATCAACACCGATTTTGAACGGTACACAAGTGGGAATTCTAGGTATGCATACTATTCAGAAGCGCCCGATTGCAGTGGGCGATGCAGTTGAAATCCGTCCAATGATGTACGTGGCATTATCATATGACCACCGTGTAATTGATGGCAGCGACTCTGTAGGATTCTTGAAAATGGTCAAAGATTTGATTGAAAACCCTGAAGATTTATTGCTTGAAGGTTAATATTTTTCAAGAAAGGTGCCCCTGAATTGCAGGGGCGCCTTTTTTTTGGGATGATAGTAGGAAAGGTATGCCAAAGGGCGGATGATGTTATGGATTTATCCCGATTAATGGAATTGGTAATAGAATATGGCTACGTCAGCATGTTTGCGTTTAATTGGCTGCTGCTTTTCGGAGTCCCGATTCCAAACGAAGCGGCGGCTGCCTTGTCGGGGATGCTGACTGAAATCAGTTATTTTAAACCCATTTATGCTTTTTCAGCTGCGTATTTGGGATTGATTTCTAGCAACACGTTCGCATATATGTTGGGGCGTATACTAGGGCAACGTTTGTTGCACCGTCTGGAGAAGACATGGCTGAGCAAGACAATTGATCGATTTTCTCTATTTTTAGAGAAACATGGGAAACTGGCTATTTCATTTAGCTTTTTCTTGCCTGGCATCCGTTGGGCGATGCCATATGTGGTTGGGGCTAACCGCTACCCCTTTGGTCAATATGCGCTTTATGCATATACTGCAGGCTTTGTGTGGATGTTTGCATACTTTAATATCGGACGAACATTTCCTTATGCATACGAATCGATCATCAATCACTTGCAAGGTTTTCTATTGAGCATTTCCATGCTGATCATTGTCGGTTTCGCCATTCGTTTAATATGGCTTTCGAAGCATCAGCGCAGTTAAGCGGGTTTGAAATTTACTTGAACTTTCCTTATACTAAATTGTATAGACATATAGAAAAGGATGATGAATGTGATTCACAACGAATGGCTGACAAAAGAAACAATCCGAACGGTGACATGCACGCACACCGACGCAGCAAAATTCTTAGTTTCTAATGTCTTGACCGCTGGAAAAACTTATGAGGTAAAAAATGAGACAGATGAATTCATTTTCGTTGTTGACAATACCGGAAAAGTTGGCGGATTTTACAAAACATATTTCGAATAAAAAATGGGCCGATGATGCATCATCGGTTTTTTTCATGGAAAGAGGGATGATGGGCATGGAATTTATCAAACAAGATCTTCAAAATAGAGAAAATCGGGACCATTCCGGCTACGAAACATTAATTGGCGAAGGCGGATATATATCCCCTGATCCTCATTTATGGAATGATATCCTATCGGCGGTCGTTTTAAGAAAGCCGGTCCTTTTAAAGGGTCCAACGGGTGCAGGGAAAACCAAACTGGCAGAAAGCATTTCTGCAACCTATGGTCAGCCTATGCAAAGCATCAATTGTTCAGTGGACTTGGATGCTGAAGCGCTGCTAGGCTTTAAAACCCTAGTGCAGCATCAAGGCGAGAGCCGCATCGAGTTTGTTGAAGGTCCAGTGGTCACAGCGATGAAAAAAGGGCATTTCCTATATATTGATGAAATCAATATGGCAAAACCTGAAACTTTGCCTATTTTGCATAGCGCGCTCGATCACCGCCGCATGATGACCAATCCATTTACAGGTGAAGTGATTGAAGCTCATCCGGATTTTGGCGTAATAGCTGCCATCAATGAAGGATACATCGGGACCGCACCGATGAACGAAGCGTTAAAAAATCGCTTTATTGCCTACCCGATTCCCTATTTAGCGGGTGAGCAATTGCAGCAATTGTGGGACCGGGAATTTCCTGAAATCGACTCAGAGCGGAAGCAATTCATTCTCCATTTAGCAGCGGATTTAATGAAGCAAGTGGAAAATGGATTGTTAGCTGAAGAAGCAGCTTCCATCCGAAGTCTGCTCGACGCGACCGCTTTGGCTGAACATATGGATCCGATGCGCGCGATTCAATACGCGATTGCAGAAAAGCTGGAAGATGTAAGTGAACGTGAATTGTTAATGGATCTTGCCCAAACTTGGAAAAAGTAGGTGAAGCAAATGGCTTCAGTCAACCGATTTATCCAATTCAATAACGAAACCATCGATACAAAACTATTACAAGCCATGGAAATGTTGGCTGGCGCTTTAGCGGATGCACCTTATCTGAAAGTGACAACGCGCAAATTGATGGAATTTCGACCGTCGGAATCTGCATTGTCGATCAGTGTTTTTTGGCGGCATCGGCCGCGGCGTGTGGAGCGGTTAGGGTACAAATCGGATATCTATTTGATGGCTGCCGGCTTTTGGCGTGAATTCGA
>JBFIXY010000116.1:0-5724 GCA_041605655.1 Planococcus sp. (in: firmicutes)
ATTTACAATTATTTTGCTGCTTCGAAACGTTTCGAAACTTCTTCCCAGTTTACTACGTTCCAGAAAGCCGCTAAGTAATCAGGACGACGGTTTTGGTACTGCAAGTAATATGCATGTTCCCAAACATCCACTCCAAGAATCGGTGTGTTGCCTTCCATTACAGGTGAATCTTGGTTAGGAGTTGATACAACTTCCAATTCGCCGTTAGCAACGATCAGCCAAGCCCAGCCTGAACCGAAACGAGTTTTTCCAGCGTTTTCGAATTTCGTTTTGAATTCGTCAAAGCTGCCGAATTTGCTATCGATTGCTTCAGCTAATGCGCCAGTTGGCGTACCGCCGCCATTCGGTGACAAGAGCTGCCAGAAAAGTGAATGGTTTGCATGACCTCCGCCATTGTTGCGCACTGCTGTGCGAATTGACTCAGGCACTGCGTCCAAATCAGCGATTAGTTCTTCTACTGATTTAGAAGCTAGATCGTCGTGGCCTTCTAATGCCGCGTTCACATTCGTAATGTACGTGTTATGGTGTTTAGTGTGGTGAATGTTCATCGTTTCTTTGTCGATGTGTGGTTCAAGTGCGTCATACGCGTAAGGTAATTCTGGTAATTCATATGCCATGATTAAATTCCTCCTTGAGTCTAATTGTCTACCTTTACAGGTTATCAAAGTTTGCGGACTGTTACAATCAAAATGCATGAGCGATCCTTTTAATCAGACTTTCGGCCGACATCAGATGACGAAGAAAAACAACGCGACCATAATTATTTGGATGATTCCTTTTGTAAAAACAGAAGTGATAAAGCCTACTACTGAACCGACGCCTACTTTAAATGCTTTTTTCAGCGACGAACGATTTACGGCCAATTCCGCAAGAATTGCCCCCAAAAACGGACCAATCAAAATGCCGGCAATCGGTATGACAAAAGGGCCGAGGATCAATCCTAATGTACTTCCCCAAAACCCGGCTCTCGAACCGCCGAACTTTTTGACGCCGAAGGCATTAGCTAATGCATCTGCACCAAAGAGTAATACGACGAATAACGACTGAATTACCCAAAACCACCACGGCAAATCGCCGAAATCGAAAAATAGCCCATATACCAGGAAGCCCCCGAATATGAACAGAACTGCTGGGATGACCGGATATATCAGCCCGATAAAACCAATGGCGAAAAATAAGAGTACAAGCACCCACCCGATGATTTCCATGTCATACCTCCTAAATAGAAAACTCCCTTCCATCGTGACCTACATTTTAAAAAATGTAAAGCGATGAAAGGGAGTTTTGAGTTTATGCGCGGTTGCCTAAAATAGCTTCCGCAATATTTACTGAATGGTCGCCGATGCGCTCAAGGTTGCTGACAATGTCGACAAAGACAATTCCTGCTTGTGCTGAACAAAGTCCTTCAGTCAAACGCAAAATGTGCTTTTTGCGGAATTTGCGTTCCATTTTGTCGATCAAATCTTCTTGTTCCGCTACTTCGCGTGCCAATTCATGATCAGTCGTATCTAATGCATTTAGTGATTTTTGAACAGTAGCAATCGTCAATGTGAACATTTCAGCCAAGTCTGCTAAGGCATCTTCTGAAAGTGTGACACGATTGTTTTCTTGATAGTCGATCAACTCGATGATGTTCTCGAAATGATCGCCGATTCGTTCGATGTCACGAACCGTTTCCATCAATACTGTGTGGCGAGTCGAATCAGCAGCTGATAATTGCTCTGCTGAAATCAAAACAAGGTAATCTGTGATTTTGCTGTCGAGATTATTGATTGCGTCTTCCAATTGGTAACCTGTTTCAGCATTTTTCTTGCTCTTCGTTTTCAAGTATGAATACGACTCTTCCAAACCTTGGACAGCGTATTGACCCATACGAAGAATTTCTTCTTTCGCTTGGCCAAGAGCGATTGATGGTGATGCTTCAATAAAATTCGGATCCAAATGCTTCGGTTTGAACTCGATTGAAATTTCTTCCCCTGGGATCACTTTCGTAACCAGGTATGCCCATGCTCCGATTAATGGGAACTGGATAATTGTATTGGCAATGTTGAATGATCCGTGTGCAAATGCGATTTGCATTTTCGGCTCTAGTGAAAGCAACCCAGCAATCCATTCGATGTAAGCTGTGAATGGCACTAGCAAGATAACGAAAATGAGCGTTCCGACAATATTGAACAATACGTGTACAGCTGCCGCACGACGCGCAGCAATTGAAGTACCTAGTGCAGCAAGAACTGCTGTGATTGTTGTACCAATATTATCACCGAACAAAATCGGCAAGGATCCGTCCAAGTTGACAATGCCTTCTGAATACATCGCTTGTAAAATAGCGATTGTACCACTCGAACTTTGTACGATAAATGTAAATACCGTACCTGCTACGATTCCGAGCATTGGATGCTCACTGAAGCTGACAGTCATGTCCAAGAAAGCAGGAAACTCACGCAACGGTTTCATCGCTCCGCTCATTGTTTCCATCCCGAAGAACAAACCACCAAAACCGAAAATAACTTGACCGATATTTTGAATTTGGTTTTTCTTGATGAAGAAAATCATGAATGCGCCGACTGCCATGATTGGCAATGCGTATTCACCGACATCAAGACCGATGATGAAGGCCGTCACGGTCGTCCCGATATTCGCTCCCATGATAACGCCGATAGCTTGACGTAATGTCATGAAGCCAGCACTTACTAGTCCGACAACGATTACAGTCGTTCCTGAACTAGACTGAATCAAGATAGTTACGATAATCCCGACCAACACACCCATGAATGGGTTTGTTGTGAAGCGGTCCAAGATAGAGCGCAATTTGTCGCCTGCAGCTTTCTGCAAGGCATCTCCCATATATTTAATTGAAAAAAGGAATACCCCTAGACCTCCGAAGAAGGTAAAGAGAAGTTCTTGCCAGTTCATCTCCACGATTTTCATTCAACTCCTATTAATAAGCTTTTTTCACACCTTGTCTATTATGAATACTTCGCTACCGACTTGTAAACACCTTTATTCAAAATTTACAATCCCGTAACAAAGCAGATAATTTATACTCTTTTATCGTGGTACGATAAAAGCATCTATAGAAAGGACGATGTATGTGAATATATTTCAATTATTCAAAGCGAGTTTAATGGAACCTAAAAAACAGGCAGCCGTCCGGATCCTGTCAATCGGCCGCATCCTGCGTTTCGTTTTTGTCGTCATATTGTTGATGACGATTATTTCATTTGTTGAATTGGCGTCTGGGCTTGGCGACACAGCAAGCACGGTTGAAGGCTTGCTTGAATTTGTCGAAGAGATCGAGTGGCTATTATACCCATTCGCTTTTATCTTCTTATTTGTTTCTACAACGATTTACCATTTCGTGAAAATCAGCCTTTTCGCCTTTATCGGTATAGCGATTCTAACGCTAAGGAAGCGCCGGGGTGAATATCGTCATCTGTGGAGAACTGCTGCATTATCTGTCACTATTCCGACATTTATTTCATTCGGTTTAAGCTTTTTGGAAGTTAGTTTGTGGGTTTCACTGCTATTGGGCTTGTTGACGATAGCTTATCTTTACATGGCTGTGTCGTATTATCCGAAGCTTCCTGATGCTAAAAACAAGCCGGCGTAACCGTTCTTTCTTGTCTTTTATAGGAATAGACTGCTAAAATGGCTATATGTAATGGAACAAACTAGGGACGTTCGACGTTGCTAAATGCAGGCTAGCATATTATTGCAAGCTTCCCAAAAAAGGAGAGAATTTTAGATGAGTGAAACTATTCACCGTACAAAAACCCGCCCCGTGAAAGTCGGAGACCTGACAATCGGTGGCAGTAATGAATTATTCATTCAAAGTATGGCAACAACAAAAACACATGATGTGGAAGCGACAGTCGCTGAAATCTTGCGTTTAGAAGAAGCGGGATGCCAAGTTGTCCGCGTAGCATGCCCTGATGAACGTGCAGCTTATTCAATCAGCGCAATCAAAGCACGCATCAACATTCCTCTTGTTGTCGATATTCATTTTGACTATAAATTAGCGTTAATCGCCATCGAGCAAGGCGCGGACAAAATCCGCATCAATCCAGGCAACATCGGTCGTCGCGAAAAAGTGGAAGCGGTCGTCAATGCTTGTAAAGCAAAAGGCATCCCAATCCGCATCGGTGTCAATGCCGGATCGCTTGAACGCAAAATTCTTGAAAAATATGGCTATCCAACGGCTGACGGCATGGTCGAAAGTGCGTTGCACCACATTAAGATTCTTGAAGACTTGGACTTCCATGACATCATCGTGTCAATGAAAGCATCAGATGTCGGTCTGGCAATCGAAGCTTACGAAAAAGCATCAAAAGCGTTCGATTATCCCCTTCACCTTGGAATCACGGAATCCGGCACATTGTACTCAGGTACAATCAAAAGTGCTGCCGGCTTAGGTGCTTTGCTGGCAAAAGGCATCGGCAACACGCTACGCATTTCATTGAGCGCTGATCCGGTTGAAGAAGTGAAAGTGGCGCGTGAATTGCTGAAAGTGTTCGGCTTGTCATCAAACGCTGCTACATTGATTTCATGCCCGACTTGCGGACGCATCGAGATTGACTTGATCACAATCGCCAACGAAGTTGAAGAATACATCTCGCACATTAAAGCGCCGATCAAAGTGGCTGTACTTGGCTGCGCGGTTAACGGACCGGGTGAAGCGCGTGAAGCGGATATCGGTATTGCCGGTGCACGCGGCGAAGGTTTATTGTTTATGAAAGGCAAAACCGTTCGTAAAGTACCTGAAGAAACAATGGTCGAAGAGTTGAAAGTGGAAATTGATAAAATTGCTCAGGAATATTTCGAAAAGCAGGCAGCTGAAAAAGAAGCTGCTGAAAAACAGCAAGTTTAAGGTTGTGAATAGATGAAATACCGTTTTGGGATTGATATCGATGGCACAGTGACGTGCCCGACATCGCTGATTCCCCACATCAATGAAGCATTCAATAGTGAATTGACGTTAGCCGATTTAAAAGAATATGATTTGACCGCCGCTCTTCCCCATTTGGAGCGCGATGAATTTTACACTTGGTTCCGCGGAGCCGAGCCGAGAATTTACGCAGCGTCCCCTGTATCGGATCATGCGAAGGCAATATTGGATAGCTGGAAACACCGGTTTGAGCTGTATTATATTTCAGCACGCAGTGAGAAAGTGAAAGATATCACTGTTGATTGGTTCGCCCAGCACGCCATTCATTACGATCACATCGAATTGATTGGTTCGCACAATAAAATCGCAACCGCCAAACGCCATCAAGTCGATTTGTTCTTCGAGGACAAACACGACAACGCGGTTGAGATATCTGAAGAACTTGATATTCCAGTCATTTTGTTCGACACTCCTTATAACCAGGAGCCGATTCCCAAAAATGTGATCCGGGTCAACAACTGGCTCGAAGCAGAGCAATGGGTTGAAAAAGAATTCATTACGCAAAACAAACTACAGACGAAATAAAAAAAATGCCATCAGCTCTTGCGCTGATGGCATTTTTTATGTCTTTGGGCGTAGGTTTTGCTCGCTTGGGGTGTATTACGCACGTTCATTTTTTTTACGCGCGCTCGCACTGAGACAATGAACCAAAAGTAGACAAATAGTTTATCGGTCATACACAATATACCCAAGGAGTGATGACCGTGGAAACAAGAAAAAGTTATACCTACGAGACTAAAAAGCAGGCGGTAGAACTGTACTTTGAAGGCCTATCA
>JBFIXY010000117.1:0-5548 GCA_041605655.1 Planococcus sp. (in: firmicutes)
AGCAGATTATTTCAAGACGATGGCAAATAGTCTGGTATCGACGAGCAGACCGGACACGTTTTCCGAAGAGAAAGTAGAAGAATACAAAGAAGCATGGGGGCAGCCTGGCGCATTGACGGCAATGTTGAATTGGTACAGAGCATTGCGGCAAGGCAGTTTGTTGCAGACACCGGATGATCAAATCAAGGTGCCGGTGCGCATCATCTGGGGAGAAGGCGATCAATTCTTGTCGACAATGCTCGCGTAGGAAAGTTTGACGTTTTGTGAAGATGTTGAGTTGGTGTTGGTTGGCGAAGCGACCCACTGGGTTCATCATGAGCAGCCCCATATTTTGAATATGCTTATCGAACGATTTTTAGCAGAAGAAAAAGCAGCATTATAATTGCTGCTTTTTCTTCTTTTTATTGTCCCGGAGTGTCCGGAAAAATTGAGTCAGCAAACCGCCGCATTCGTCGGCAAGCACATTTTCTGTGACTTCGCATTGGTGATTAAAGCGCTCGTCGTTCAAAAGCCGATAAAGCGAATCAACGCATCCTGCTTTGGCATCGCGTGCACCGTAGACGACGCGTGGGATACGTGATTGCAGAATGGCTCCAGCACACATCGGGCATGGCTCTAACGTTACGTAAAGGATCGTATCTTCCAATCGCCAATTCCCTAGTTTCTGACAAGCTTCCTGTATAACCAAAAGCTCAGCATGGGTGACTGCGTTTTGGGTGGTTTCCCGCAAATTATGGGCCCGTGCAATGACTTCTCCCTGATGGACGATAACAGCGCCAATTGGGACTTCGCCTTTCGCTGCCGCTTGTTCGGCTTCTTCAATTGCCAATCGCATATAATAATGGTCTTGCTCCATGCCATTCATGATTCATCGCTCCTTAAAAGAAAGTGTAGCATCCCGTATAGGAATATTATAGTCCGGCAACGACAAATGCCCAAATAAGTCGTAAAATTAATGGAGACGATACATAGGCTAGGAGCGATTCAATGAGTAAAGAACATAAAAAAGAAACATTTTGGCATTTGGTGCGGCGATTTGTTTTTATTATCATCGGTGCTTCGATGGCTGCGGCTTCAATCGAATTATTCCTCGTACCGAATTCAATCATTGACGGCGGCATCATCGGGATTTCGTTGATTTTGGGTTATTTGACACCATTGCCATTCGGCATCCTGATGGTGATCATCAATTTACCGTTTCTGTATTTCGGCTATAAGCATATTGGCAAGAGTTTCTTCATTTCATCTATTTTTGCGATTGTGGTGTTGGCGATTGTGGAATTTCCGTTGCATCCGATTCCAGGATTCGTCGATGATCCATTGCTTGCGACCGTATTCGGCGGTATGCTGCTCGGAGCGGGCGTCGGCCTCGTCATCCGAAATGGCGGTGCATTGGATGGGACCGAAATCCTCGGTATTCTGTTAACGCGCAAGCTGCCATTTTCAGTCGGTGAATTTGTTATGTTCGCAAACATCTTCATTTTCACATGGGCTGGTTTTGTATTAGGTTGGGAACAAGCAATGTACTCGGTGTTGACGTATTACATTGCCTCAAAAACAATTGATGCAGTTATCCAAGGGCTTGATGATACGAAATCGGTCATCATTGTGTCAGATGAATACGAAGAGCTTGGGGAAGCGATTAACTCCCGTCTCGGTCGCAGTGTAACCAAATTACATGGCAAAGGCGGATACAAAGAAACGCCGAAAGATGTCATTTATGTGGTGGTAACCCGCCTGGAACTCACAAAGCTTAAACAGATTGTCTCAGATATTGATCCAAAGGCATTCTTGACGATTATGGCGACGCAAGAAGTGCATGGAGGAACATTCAAGGCACCAATCCATTGACGGATTGGTGCTTTTTTCTGCTATTTTTAACGGGGGGTATATGGTAGAATGAAAAGCATTGCAACACACTTGAACAGAAAGAGGGGAACTTCCTATGCCGGTGCCATTTATCACCGTTGAAGGTCCGATTGGCGTTGGCAAAACGTCATTGACAAAAGCGATTGCTGACCAACATCAATTTCAAATGCTGAAAGAAATTGTAGACGAGAACCCGTTTCTTAATAAATTTTATGAAGACATTGAAGAATGGAGTTTCCAAACGGAGATGTTCTTCTTATGCAACCGCTATAAGCAAATGTCTGATATTCAAAAGAAGTTCATCTCGAAACGTGAATCAGTGGTTGCAGATTACCATATCTTCAAAAACCTGATTTTCGCAAAACGCACACTTGCGGAAGAGGAATATGCGAAATACGAGTCCATTTACAATATCTTAACCGCAGATATGCCGAAACCCAATATGGTTGTTTACTTGCACGCCAGTCTTGATACATTAATGGCACGCATTAAGATGCGCGGACGCGAATTCGAGCAGATGATCACACCGGAATACATGGAACAATTGGCTGCGGATTATCACGAATACATGGAGCATTTTGAGCGCGAGCACCCGGAAATTCCAGTTTTGCGCGTTAATGGAGATGAAATGGATTTTGTTCACAATGACGCTGACTTGGCGCTCATTTTAAGCAAAGTGGACGAAACCCTACAAAAAAGGAGCTTATCAGTATGAATTTACGTGAAAAATACGATATCCCATCCGATGCAGTCATCACGATTGCCGGAACTGTGGGAGTTGGAAAATCGACAATGACAAAAGCATTGGCGGATGCCTTGCAATTCCGCACGTCATTTGAAAAAGTAGATACGAATCCTTATTTGGACTTATTTTACGATGATTTTGAAAAATGGAGTTTCCATTTGCAAATATACTTTTTAGCAGAACGCTTCAAAGAACAGAAGCGCATGTTTGAATACGGCGGCGGTTTTATCCAAGACCGGTCGATTTACGAAGATACAGGCATTTTTGCTAAAATGCATCAGGAAAAAGGCACGATGAACGAAGTGGATTATGAAACATACACCAATCTTTTTGAAGCGATGGTCATGACTCCTTATTTCCCTCATCCCGATCTATTGATTTACCTGGAAGGTTCGCTAGATGATATCATCGGACGCATCCAAGAACGCGGCCGTACGATGGAGCAGCAAACACCTATCGAATATTGGGTGGAAATGCACCAGCGTTACGAGAAATGGATTAACGAATTCAATGGCTGTCCTGTACTGCGTTTGAATATCAGCGACTACGACCTTGTGAATGATCCTGATTGCGCGGAGCGTCTAGTTGAACGCATCGGCAGCTTTATCCAGCAGACTTCTATGTTAAAAAGATAATGAAAAGCCCGTGCGCTGCTGCGCCCGGGCTTTATTATTTCCCGGGAAATAATAAACGGAACGAAAAAAAGACTGCCGAGAAAATCTCGACAGTCTTTTTGGAATGATTATGTATCAAAATGTTCCGACATATAAGTTTTAAGAAAAATTCGCTACTTTCGTAACGAATCCAATCTCGAATTTATATGCGCGTAAATTCAAAAAATGGAGGAGGAAGAGGGATTCGAACCCCCGCGGGATTTGACTCCCCTGTCGGTTTTCAAGACCGATCCCTTCAGCCAAACTTGGGTATTCCTCCGTAATAAGACAAGAATTAATTTACCATGAACCGAATATTGCTGTCAACAGTTTCGAAAAAACTTTTTTAAGTTCCGTTAAAATGCAGTGTTTTATAGCATTTGAGTCGGTAATTTGACGAAAACGGAGTGCTTATCTTTGCAGTTACAACAATCAATTTGGCTGATTGAATGTTAACGATTGATTTTTGAAAAGATGTTTCGTATACTAGTAAATGCCGTGCTAGGTGGGAAGATAGCGGTGTCCTGTAACCTGCAATCCGCTTTAGCAGGACTGAATTCCTTTCCTAGGCTGTTTGTATGCAGGGTCTGCCTCTCGCACGTAGTGTTGACGTTTGGGTCCTGCGCAATGGAAACCCATGAACCATGTCAGGTCCGGAAGGAAGCAGCATTAAGTGGAACTTTTCATGTGCCGCGGGGTTGCCTAGATCGAGCCAACGACTAGGGTAACGCTTGTGTACAGCAGTCGAAGAAAGGTGCACGGCATTAACGTTTAAACTCAATCCTGTCCGCAATTTTGCGGGCAGGATTTTTGCTGTCTTTTTTAGGAAATGCAATCGGGTTCTTGCGTAGGAATCGTTCAGAACGGACAAGGATTTATGATATAATAGTAGAACACAAAACAGTTTCAACAAAAGGAGAGAATACCGTTGGCGTATCAAGCTTTTTACCGTGTTTACAGACCGCAGTCCTTTTCTGAAATGTCAGGTCAGTCGCACATCAAACAAACCCTTCAAAATGCTCTCCTTTACAATAAGACGACGCATGCTTATTTGTTTTCGGGACCGAGGGGTACCGGGAAGACGAGTGCAGCCAAGATTTTTGCGAAAGCGCTCAATTGTGAATTGGCTCCCGTAGCGGAACCGTGCAACGAATGCGCATCGTGTAAAAGCATCACTGAAGGTTCGAACACCGATGTGATCGAGTTCGATGCCGCTTCCAATTCCAGAGTAGAAGAGATGCGGGAAATTATCGAAAAAGTGCGTTTTTCACCTGCGAATTCACGTTTTAAAATTTATATCATCGATGAAGTTCATATGCTCTCCAATAGTGCATTCAACGCGTTATTGAAAACATTGGAGGAGCCGCCTGAACACGTGGTGTTCATCTTGGCTACAACTGAACCTCATAAACTGCCATTAACAATTATTTCTCGCTGCCAGCGCTTTGATTTTAAACGATTGACGCAAGCGGATATCGTCGAGCGCATGATAGAAGTGCTGAGTGACGCGAACATTCCTTATAACGAACATGTGCTGAAAATAATTGCCCAAGCTGCAGCAGGCGGTATGCGCGATGCGCTAAGTTTGCTTGACCAAGTTGTGTCGTTCAGCGGAGACGAGATGACCATTGAAGACGCTTTGCTTGTGACGGGCTCAATTAGCCAAGACATGTTCTACAATATTGCCGAAGCGTTATTAGCAAAAGACGTCGGGCAATCATTGACGCTGTTGGAGCAATTGGTGCGCGATGGCAAAGACCCGGTTCGGCTTGTTGAAGATTTCATTACGTTCTTCCGGGACTTGCTGTTGATACAAACCGCGCCGGATTTGCACGATATGCTCGAACTTGCGGCGCACGAACCTCGTTTTGAGGCGCTGGCGAATCAATTCGATTCAGCCGTGCTGTATTCCTGGATTGATGTATTAACGAAAACGCAGCAAGAAATGCGTTTCTCGAACCATACGAAAATCTACCTAGAGACAGCGTTGTTGAAAATGGTCCAGTCGGATGTACCAACGCCGGCTCTTTCGGCAGGTGCTTCGCCTGAGCTTGAAGCGAAGGTAAACCAACTCGAGCAATTGATTACGCAGCTTCAACAGCAATTGAAGAACGGCGTGACGGCACCAGCGGCAGCAGCTGCCGGAAGCGCAGAAGCGAAACGGCGTCCGCGGTCGCAAAGTGGCTATAAAATTCCGGTCGCCCGTATTCAAGATGTATTGAAGAATGCGACGAAGCCTGATATCCAGGCATTAAAAACCCATTGGGCGACAGTGATGGGC
>JBFIXY010000118.1:0-5517 GCA_041605655.1 Planococcus sp. (in: firmicutes)
GTTTTGCGTAACACCCATACCCCAAAGGATACAAGTACCGTCAGCATCGCGAACCAATTCAGCGATATTGATCAATTGTTCTTTTGAAATGCCGGTTTGTTGTTCTGCATATTCCAACGTGTATTGGTTCAACACTTCTTTAAATTCATCAAATTGGTTTACGTTTTCGTCGATAAAGCGTTGATCGTGCCACCCGTTATCGATCATGTATTTTGTAACTGCCATCAACCAAACTTGGTCAGTTCCTTGTTTCGGTGTGATAAAGATGTCCGAGCGTTCTGCCATTTCGTTTTTGCGCATGTCAGCAACGACTAATTTCTGTTCGTGCAATTTATGCGCACGTTTCACACGAGTTGCTAAAACCGGATGTCCTTCTGCAGGGTTTGCACCAACAATGATGACGAGTCCAGCTGCAGCAATGTCTTTGATCGTGCCGGCATCGCCGCCCATTCCAACTGTACGGAACAAACCGTCTGTAGCAGGGGATTGGCAATAACGCGAGCAATTGTCCACGTTGTTCGTTTCGAACACTTGGCGAGCCAATTTCTGGATCACGTAATTGTCTTCGTTCGTGATTTTCGAAGAAGAAATGACTCCGATTGCGTCTTTGCCATTGTCTTCTTTGATTGATTTGAATTTTGAAGCGATCAGATCCAACGCTTCTTCCCACGACGCTTCAACAAATTCATCGCCTTTGCGAATCATAGGGGAGGTAATCCGTTCTTCACTGTTTACGAAATCCCAACCGAATTTACCTTTAACACAAGTGGAAATCTGGTTAGCTGGCGCTTCAGATACCGGTTGGATCTTCAGGATTTTGCGATCTTTCGTCCATACTTCAAACGAACAGCCGACTCCACAGAACGTACAAACAGTTTTCGTTTTTTTCGTGCGCGTTTCACGCATTGTTGCTTCAGCGTCCGATATAGCCAAAATGCCGCTGTATCCTGGTTCTACATCTTTCACCAAATCGATCATCGGTGTCATAATCGGTTCCGGAATTTTTGTCATGAAACCAGCTTCGCCAAGCATAGACGTTTCCATCAAGGCATTACATGGACAAGCAGTTACACATTGACCACAGCTGACGCAAGATGAATCGTTGATCTTTGCTCCGCCGTCCCATAAAACGATTGGGCGATCGCGTGCCCAATCCATCGTCAAGGTTTCGTTGACTTGCAAGTTTTGACACACTTCGACACATTGACCACAAGCAATACATTGGTTCGGGTCGTAGCGGTAGAAAGGGTTGGTTAAATCGACTTCATCCACTGAACATTTCGGTTCGTACGGATATTTCTGATGCTCAACTTCCATCATGTCGACGGTGTTATGTATTTTGCAGTTGCCATTGTTGTTGTCGCATACCGTACAGTAAAGCAGGTGATTTTCCAAAATTCGGTCCATTGCTTCTGTTTGCGCTTCTTTTGCACGCGGGGAGGCGAGTTGCACATCCATGCCGCTGACCGCTTTTGTCGAACATGCACGTTGAAGCTTCCCGTCCACTTCCATGATGCACGTATCACAAGTTTCGATCGGATCGACTTCTGGCATGTAGCAGATTTGCGGATGTAAAATTTTCTGTTCGTTAACAATTTGTAAAATCGTCTGGCCTTCTTTAAATTCAAAAGATGTGCCGTTAATGTTAATAGTCATGCAAATACCTCCTTGTAGGGTTGTTCTGGCAATTGAGAATAAAAAAATTCCACTATGAAAAAATACACCTTGACAAGTGCACATGATTCATAGTGGAATAGTGTCTTAACAGGACTTGCTAAATTACCAATCCAATATTCTGATGGGTTTGAAAGCGCTACCGCATTAAAAATACGGCGACGCCATCATATGCTATTATTATAAACAATATAATAATTATACACAATCAATTTATCAAATACTTACAAATATCCATTTTGAGGAGAATATAACATGTCTAAACAGATCCACGCGTTCAATGATATTATCCGCAAACTCCGGAAAAACCTTTTTGGAAAAGGACCGGAACGCATTCATACCGTCTTCGTAAACGATATGGCCATTTCTACATTGTATGGGAACTTAAGCCCATCAGAATTGTTTATCGCACGTACACCTGAAGGCAGGGAGATGGTGCACGCTGCGCGTACGCGGATGATACAAAGTGTATATGCAGAATCTGCACCGGATGGAATGGAAGAATTGGTCGGAGCTAAATTTATCCACCTGTTTGCCGATATCAAAGTTGAAGACGACATTGCGGTTTCCGTGTTCCTTTTCGATCGCCCGATTGATCAAGAACCTGATGTGGGAGGTAAAAATGATGAACCAAGATAATACCCGCACCATCCGCCGGTATGAAAATGGCGCATTCATCGAAAAAGAAGATCGTGTTGTAGTCGAGCAGCCATTGACGATTAAGATCAATGGCAAAGAGTTTATTACGATCGTCTGTTCACCTGAATACGTGGAAGAGATGGCAATCGGCTTTTTAGCTTCTGAAAGAATCATTCCGAATTACAAAGATATCGAAGAAATTCGAGTGGATGAGAAAAAAGGAACCATTCACATTACCGCAGCTAAAGTCTATCCGTTTTTCGAGCAATTGCAAAACAAGCGCTTTATCAGTTCTTGCTGCGGCATGAGTCGACAAGGCTTCGTTTTTGCACACGACGCCATGATAGCAAAAAAAATGGACGGCACACGTGTCACATTGACGCCGGAAAATTGCTTTAGCTTGATGGCGCAATTGGCCGATTCGGCAGAAATGTTCAAACAGACAGGCGGTGTTCATAATGCAGCACTTTGCGATCCGGATGGCATCGTCGTGTCCCGCATGGACATAGGGCGGCATAATGCACTTGATAAAATTTATGGTCATTGTTTGATGAATGACATTAGCGTTTCGAACAAAGTGATTGTCTTCAGTGGGCGCATCTCGTCAGAAATTTTATTGAAAGTCGCGAAAATCGGTTGTGAAATCGTACTTTCAAAATCTGCGCCGACCGAATTAGCGTTAGCGTTGGCGGAAGAATTAGGAATTACCACTGTCGGTTTTATTCGCGGCCGGTCATTTAATGTCTATACCAATCCGCAGCGTATTAGTGAATAAAGAGGATTTGAACGTTGTAAAAAAATAATGACAAAAATTTTGCGTGATGCTATGATTCTAAACGTCTCAATATTTAGAAATCGAGCGCGAAGCAATTTTTAGAAACTCATTTAATTATTAAGCGAAAAGTAAGCGTTACCTTTAGGGCTGTGGCTAGAGGAAACAACTGAAAACTAATGAATTAGATTTTGAAAAATTCATTTTACATATTGCACAAATAAGATTTCAGGAGGAAAGAGCAAGATGAAAAAGAAACCAAAAAACAGATGGCTCATAGCCTTATCCGCTGTCGGAATCCATATTTCAATTGGTTCTGTATATGCATGGAGTAATTTCACGAACCCTTTGATCGAGCAATTCGGCTGGTCAACTAGCCAAGTTCAGCTTACATTTAGTATCGCCATTTTATTTTTAGGATTATCCGCAGCATTCTTCGGCAGCTTTGTTGAAAAGTACGGTCCGCGTAAATCCGGATTGGTAGCCGCACTCTTTTTCGGGACAGGGATACTCGGTTCAGGATTTGCAGTAGGCTTATCATCGTTGCCATTGCTTTATGTGTTTTACGGTGCACTTGGGGGAATCGGGCTTGGTATCGGTTATATTGCACCGGTTTCAACTTTGGTTAAATGGTTTCCGGATCGCCGCGGTCTTGCGACTGGCCTAGCAATTATGGGCTTTGGATTCGCTGCAGCAATCAGCAGCCCCATCATGGAAATGCTGATTACTTCAGTTGGCATCGAACAAACATTTTATATTTTAGGTGCTTCGTACTTAACAATCATGGTGTTGTCTTCTCTATACCTTGAGAAGCCACAAGAAGGCTGGATGCCTGCAGGGTTCCAGGAAAAGCTTGATACAGGTAAAGTTCAACGCAAAATGGATTTGGCTCAACTGACAGCAAATGAAGCGGTGAAAACAAAACGTTTCTACTACCTGTGGTTCATGTTGTTTATCAACGTGACTTGCGGTATTGCCATCTTATCAGCGGCAAAACCACTTGCGATTGAAAGTATCGGCATGACAACTATTCAAGCGGCTGCACTGGTTGGTGTACTTGGTATTTTCAACGGACTTGGCCGTCTTGGCTGGGCAACGATTTCCGATTTTATCGGACGCCCGAACACATACACAGCATTTTTCGTTATTCAAATCGCGATGTTTGCGTTATTGCCATTCACGACTAACGCATTGCTATTCCAAATCATGCTAGCAGTCGTTTACACTTGCTACGGCGGTGGATTTGCTTCAATCCCAGCTTATATTGCTGATATCTTCGGCACGAAGCAATTGGGCGCAATCCACGGTTACATTTTGACTGCGTGGGCAGCAGCTGGTCTAGCAGGACCGATGTTTGCAGCTTACATGAAAGACCAAACAGGCAGCTACGAAGGAAGCCTTTTGTTTTTTGCAGGCCTCTTCGTCATTGCATTGATTATCTCAGTCGTGATTCGAGTGGACATCAAAAGAATCCGTTCGATGGACAAAACGTCTTCAGTTAATCCGGTAAACAAGGTTGTCAGTGAGTAAAAACTGAAAAACAAATCGGCTGTGAAATCATTGGATTTCACAGCCGATTTTTATTGTTCTGTTAAAATTACTATAAAGTTTTCTAGCTTTCTTGATTGTACTTGGCGTAGAATGGCAATATTGATATGAAATTTACACTTGATCAAGTTGTCTGTGGAGGATTGGCGTAATGCATTTGAAAAACAAACTGCTTTTTTTCGCATTTTTGATTTTTATTTTAAGCGGCTGCACAGCCAAACCGGATACGGACAAAGAAATTTTGATGATTTCAGCTGCTTCAAGCTTGTCCGGTGTGATGGAGGAACTTGCAGCCAGCTTTGAAAAAGACAATCCGAACGCACGTATCGTTGCAAATTTTGGGTCATCCAGTAAATTGAGAAACCAAATTGAAAATGGTGCACCTGCAGATGTGTTTTTGTCGGCAAGTACGGAGGATGTAACGATGTTAGCAGATAAAGGGTTGGTGAATAAAGCAAGTATTGCCCCATTTGCAGGCAATCACTTGTTATTGGCGACATCAACTGAAATCGATGATCAACAGGATGTCGAAGAAGTTTTGTCGGTGTTGAAGGGCCCATTCGCTATCGCTGAACCGGATAGCGTACCGCTCGGCGCATATACGAAAAGAGCTCTTGAAACGATGGGGACGTGGGATAGCTTAACCGGCAAAATGATTTATGCGAAAGATGCACGGCAAGTGGTGACGTATCTCGATAGCGGCAACGCTCAAGCGGGAATCATTTATGCATCGGACGCAAATTTGTCTGATAAAGTGGGACAAATGACTTTATTGTCGATTGAAAGCGAAGACATAATTTACCCGGCAGCTATTATTTCCCGTACAGAGCAGCAGCAAATAGCCGAAGAATTTATGACATATATTTTGTCAGAAGAAGGGCAAA
>JBFIXY010000119.1:0-5505 GCA_041605655.1 Planococcus sp. (in: firmicutes)
GAGAAGGTGCATGGTCCAAATGCCAAACCCCAGTATAAGACCGCCTGAGGAAATCCACCGAATTCGCGAAACTTGCTTGAAGTATTTAAGCCTACTGCTGATATCCAGTGCCACCAGAGCAGTGATTATAGAGATAATTATTGAAAGTACGATTAAAGGTATATTTAAATTGCTTGCAAGATTGAGAATCTCATTCACAACGCTTTCCTAGGGGTTTTGAACTTGCTTCTAGTTGAAGTGTTTTCTCTAATTTTATCTTAAGGGCTGTATATGCAAGGAGTTTTTCCACATACTTAATTAGCCAATTAAAAAATGAAACAGCTAAATACGCTCGATAATAGGACTATTGTAATTGTAAGAAATAGGAAACACACTACTTTTAATGCACAAGCTTTAGTAGTTGTAACTATTTTGCTTAGCATACCATATTTATCTCGTTTATAGAGTAATAAATTTGCAAGTGTATTCTGGTCGTTCGGATTTGGTTATCGCTGGAAAAAATCGTGAAAAAAGAAGCGGAGTGGCAATGATACACCAGCTTCGCTTCTTGAATAGTAGAAACAATTTTATTGACTTGCAGCGATTTCTTGGCCAGTAAAAAAAGGAAGTAGGCTGAAATAATTTCTTGACAATGTATGTAAAAGACAAGTCACCTTAATACAATGCTTTATAGCGCTTCATGAATTTACGATCAATATATCGTTTCATTTTCCACGCGATTGCTCCATGCAAAGTGAATTTTCCAAAAGTCAATAATGCTTGCCCGCCACCGGTTGATAGGATGGCCACAAAGTTTTTTTGAGGTGAGAACGGTTTTAAATCTGAATTGTTCAGGCCATTTTTAAGGTTATTCCATAAGACGGGTCCTTGCCTGACAGCATAGACGCCATTTTTCGCGAGCGTCGGATAACGGTTGATCGAAATACAATCACCGGCACCAAAAATTTCAGGATAATGGACACTCCGGAGCGTGCTGTCGACGAGCAAAAATCCGCCTTCATCGGTCTGCACACCAGAGTTGTTAAACAGTTCATCGCTCATCGGTCCGGTTAACCACAAAACAGCTGATTGCCGGTACGATTTCTTGGCACTGGTAATTACATGGTCATTAGTAATCGTATCAACTGCGTTTCCTGTGTAAAAGGACAAGGACTTTCTTTTTGCAATTGTTTCAATTTTTTTCGAAACAGGCTTGCCAGAACTGGAAAGAAGGGGAGTTGAGCTGATCAAGGCGGTATTGGTTAACAAGCCTTGCTGCTTACGCCATGCCTGGATGGAGAACGCAAGCTCAACTCCCGAAGCTCCGCCGCCAACGATGATTGGATAGTCAGATTCGCGGAGTTTTTCCAATTGTTCAGGAAACAGATAATTGGGCTTGATCAAAGCAACTTGCTCAGCTAACTTTTCTGGAATTGCTGTACGCGAGCCGATATCAAATGACACCAAATCATAATTGTAGATTGCACCTGTAGCACCTATTATCTTTTTAGCTTGTGCATCAATTGAGACGATGGAATCTTCGATGAATGTACAGCCTACGTTTTTACTAAGTTTTGCAAGGTCGATGCGGATATCGTCCAAGCTATAGACACCTTCTGTGAACCCGGAAAACATTCCGGAATAGTATTGATGTCGTGAGGGGGAGATAAGCATGACGCGCAAATTTTCCACCGGATCGTTTTTCACTTGTTCAAGACAATGTAAATGGGCATGTCCACCACCTACGAGTATTAAGGTCTTCATATGGATTCCAACCTTTCTATTTCAAAATACGTCTTGCTTCAGCGATTCGCTGGAAAGTCGTGAAGACTTGTGCAGCAATAAAAACCAAGGTAATTGCTGTTAAATATGTTGAAAATACTATCATTAGGGTAAAGAGTATAAAACCTTCCGTCCGTTCAGCTAGGCCAGCTTGATAATAAAAGGATTTTGTACCCTGTTTCTCAGACAAGGCGCCTACAGTTAGGAATACGGTCATGCCAACAATGATGGCAACACTGAGGATTAACAAAACCCACATCGATTCTGGAAAACGGAAAGCGAGCCCTAAAATCACACTAATCTCTACAAGGCGGTCAAAGGTGATATCAAGTAAAGTCCCCCAAGAAGAGGGTTTGGTTTTTCGTGCCATTGTTCCATCGACTACATCCAAGTACCCTGATAGCCAAAGGACGAGTAAGGCTATGATGGGTTGATCGTAGTAAATGAAGAAACCGGATGATAAGCCGATGGCAAACGCCGCTTTGGTCACGCCGTCTGCGGTAAACCCCATTTTCAAAAAGAGGTCTGCTGTTTTTTCAACAGTGGGCTGAACGTGTTTTCGTGCATATGTATCTAGCATTAGATTCACCTTTTCATTTTTAAGATACTTTTATTATATAATACACAACGCAATCAAACCCGTAATCCATCTTCATATTGGCAATACTGGACAATCTTTGTTCATTTAGTAAGTCTATAAGCGTTGTTACAGTAAGTATTCCGACTTTTTTGATAAGATGGACTTAACTAGGAAAAAGAAAGGGATTGTTAATTATGGTGAAAAAATATGATATCGCAATAATTGGAGCCGGTGCAGCAGGGTTGACAGCTGCCTTTACAGGAGCAGGATTTTCGAAAAGTGTCGTATTGATCGACAAAAATTTGCCTGGCGGTGAATGTACGTGGTCAGGTTGTATTCCAAGTAAATCACTGATCAATATCGCAAAAGAAGTGCAACAAGCGAAAAAATACACACCTGATCTGGAAGTCGATACATCGCTAATCTTAAAAGACATACAAGAAGTTATTCAAAAAGTTTATGCGGGTGAAACACCTGAAGTATTAGAGGAATCTGGAATTGATTTTATCAATGGCTATGCAACATTCATCGGCCCGCATTTATTGGAAGTGAATGGGGAGCGCATTGAAGCGAAAAAAGTTATTCTTTCTACAGGTTCTTCACCGATGGTTCCACCAATTGATGGGTTGAAAGATGTAGCTTATTTGACCAATGAGACACTGTTTACTCAAAAATCGTTTCCCAAAACGATGACGATTTTAGGCGGAGGCGCGATTGGCGTCGAAATAAGTCAGGCATTAAATCGTTTAGGCGTCAAGGTGACGCTTGTCGAGAAATTTGAACGCATTTTGCCGAAAGATGAAGAAGACTTGGTATTGATGATTCAGCAGCGCTTAATC
Organism: Planococcus sp. (in: firmicutes); assembly: GCA_041605655.1. Lineage (GTDB taxonomy): Bacteria > Bacillota > Bacilli > Bacillales_A > Planococcaceae > Planococcus. The sequence goes on from JBFIXY010000119.1 coordinate 3,181, forward strand.
GATGAAGGTGTCACAATCCATACAGGTGCTACTGCCGTTAAAGCGCAGCAAAAGGGCAGTCAAATCAGTTTAACGATTGAAAAAGACGGCAAGGAAATGACTATCTCCAACGAGGGGTTATTAGTTGCGCTCGGCCGCCAAGCAAATGTTGAAGGTTTCGGGTTAGAGAAAGCGGGAGTGGAATACGATTCGAAAAGCATTTTAGTGGATGATCATATGGAAACTAGCGCAAAAGGTGTCTACGCAATCGGAGACGTTGTCGGCCCTTATCAACTTTCGCATATGGCGAATGCGCAAGGCATCACCGCGGTACAAAACGCAATTTTGCCGATCAATAAGAAAATGGACTATGAACACGTCACGTGGTGTACATATACAGATCCTGAACTCGGCCGATCGGGGTTATCAGAAGACGAAGCGCGTGAGCAATACGGAGATTCGATCCGTGTTTATGAACATGATTACGCACATATAGACCGGGCGAACACGAAAAAAGACAGCATCGGCAAAGTAAAAATCATTTTGGACAAAAAAGGCTATATTTTAGGTGCGAGCATACTCGGGGACCGCGCAGGCGAAATCATCAGTCAAATTCAAACGATTAAATCGCTGCACATCAACCTTGGGAAACTGGCAGGGGTGATTCACCCATATCCGACGTATAGTGAAGTATTGGTGAAAATCGGGAAGAAAGTGTACGTGGACAACTTATTAAATCAGCCGGTCATCAAAGCGTACAACCAAGCAAAAGTAGGCGAGTTGCCGAAAGAAAAAATCGCGTTATACGGTGCAGTTAGTGCCGCAGGAGTGGGCATTACAGGCATGGCGATAAAAAATAACATCAAACCGAAACTAGGTGTTGAAAATGGCCGATTAAAAGACATGCCATTAACACCAAATGCTGTTTCGTCGCAAGCCACATCGAAAGATAAATATGTTCCAGCCTGGCCATATAATGGCAGCAAAAACGAAGCGAAAAAGAATGTGCTTGGCATGTTAAAAGGGTATGAAGGCGTCGAAGTTCTGCAAATTGAAGATCATTACATTTACGCCGTCGCAACCTCCAAGATATTTAGGTTCAAAGATGATATTGAGTTTTACTTTAATGATGTAGATCAGCAAGTTGAATTTCGCTCAGCTTCACGTGTCGGCCAGTCAGACCACGGTGTGAACCGCAAACGCTATGAGAAAATGAGAGGCCGCTATTTCGGCATTTCCACTCATACCCGCAACTCATGAAGAAAGGCAAGGGTTATTTAATCGGAAAATGGGTCTTAATTGGCATCGCTATAGGGGTGGTCATCTGGCTAAGCCGATCGGTTTTCCAAATTGATGCAGAAGGACTGCGCAACTGGATTTTATCGTTCGGGTTTTGGGCGCCATTAATCTACATCATCATTTACACGGTCAGACCGTTAATTTTTTTCCCAGCTTCAGTATTGTCAATTGCGGGTGGTCTTGCTTTTGGCGCATGGTTAGGAACACTATATACGATTATTGGCGCAACATTAGGGGCGATGTTATCGTTTATTGTTGCTAAAAACTTAGGGAAAAGTTTAGTTCGCAAAGAGTGGAGCGGCAATGCTAAAAAGATCCAAGCTCAGATGGAGCAAAATGGATTCTTGTATGTATTGTTGTTCCGCCTGATACCAGTCATTAATTTTGATTTGATCAGTTACATGGCCGCCATTGCGAAAGTCCGATTCGGTGCGTTTGCTTTAGCAACGTTAATCGGTATCATTCCTGGAACGTTCGCCTATAATTTCTTAGGAAGCAGTTTTATCAGCGGCAATCCGAAAATCATTATTTTGGCTGTCATCGTGTTCATTGTCTTGACAGTAGTACCGATTTTGATCCGTAATCGTTGGAACAAAAAAATAGGTGCATGATATGCAATAATTAGATTATCAATCGATTTAGGAAGTGGGAGCAATGAAGAAAATATCACTACTGGCAGCTGGCATGCTGTCGCTTACATTAGCAGCCTGCTCACCACAAGGCAGCGATAAAACTTTGGAACAAGACGACAATTTGTTAACAAGCGATTGGCAAGACGTTTCTGATGATGCGTCAGGACAAAAAGTCAATATATACATGTGGGGTGGAAGCGACAACATCAACAGCTACCTCGATGATTGGGTATCACCACGGTTAAAAGAGCAATATGATGTCGAGTTGAACCGCGTCCCGATGAACGACACACAAGATATCATCAATCAATTGATCGATGAAAAGTCAGTTGGCAAAACGGATGGCAGTATGGATATCATTTGGATTAACGGAGAGAATTTCAAAACGGCAAAAGACAACGATTTGTTATGGGGA
>JBFIXY010000120.1:0-5504 GCA_041605655.1 Planococcus sp. (in: firmicutes)
ATGACATGTTGAACGCCGGTTTCCACTAACCGTTTAGCGTAATAGGCCGCTTCTGCCATCGTGTTAATCTCTCGATCGAACAATTCCCCAAGCTCTTCCTGATTCGGCTTGATCAAAAATGGCGAATGCTCGATCAATTTCGGAAACGCAGGCCCGGACGTATCCAAGACGAACTTAACTCCGTGGTTTTGGCATGTTTGAGCTAGTTCGATAAAATACGATTCCGGGATCGACGCCGGCAGGCTGCCGGCGAGGACGAGCCAATCACCTTCTTGCATTTTGTCCACTTTGTCAGCTAGCTGCCGCAATTGGATTGAATTTAATACCGGTCCCGGCCCGTTCAATTCTGTTTCGTGTGTTGATTTAATTTTGACATTGATCCGGGTGATCTCATCCGTTTCAATGAAATCGGTGGAAACGCCTTCATTTTTCAAAAACCCTTCAATATAATGGCCGGTGAATCCACCTGTGTATCCGAGCGCCACATTTTCGGCCCCTAAGCGTTTTAAGACCCTTGAAACATTAATGCCTTTGCCGCCAGGATAATAATAAACTTCATCAGACCTGTTCAGATTTCCAGCAGTGAAGTCCGTTAAATAAGTGATATAATCCAATGATGGTGAAATCGTACATGTGTAAATCATTGCGTTCCCACCTTTACTGTCGTTTTCTTTTCAAGGGCTTCTTTCAATTCGGAGGGAATCGAATTGGTGATCAGTACCGCTCCATCCAAATCCATGATCTTCGCAAAGCTGATTTTCTGCGCTTTCGAATGATCCGCTAATACGAAGCTTTCGCGTGCAAGAGAACTTGCAAGTCGTTTGACTGCCGCTTCTTCAGGGTCAGGTGTGGTATAGCCCATTTCGGGATGGAAACCGTTGACGCCAAGAAAACACAAATCGAACCGGTAGTTTTTTAACGATTGCATGGTCTGTGCTCCGATGAATGCGCCTGTGCGCGGTTTCAAGAGGCCTCCAGTCAAATACGTTGTAATGCCGTTATCATTAAGTGCATCAACAAGCGTCAATCCGTTTGTCACAACGACGATGTTTTTGTCCTTAAGGTACGGGATCATTTGGAACGTTGATGTCCCCGCATCCAAATATATGCTCTCGCCATCTTGTATCAAAGAAGCAGCTAATTTTGCAATGCTGTCTTTTTCTTCAAGGTTGCGTGTCGACTTGTCTTGGATGGTCGGTTCTGACAGATTACGTCCAGGCAACACCGCGCCGCCAAATACCCGTTCCAGTTGATTGCGGTTTTCAAGAACCGTCAAATCCCGTCGAATGGTCGACTCGGATGCTTCGGTCATGTCCACGATATCTTGAATTTTGATGGTCTGTTTTTGCTCCAATAAATTCAAGATAAATTCGTGGCGTTCGTTCGTGAGCATTCTATCACCTGCTTTCATAATAATAATCTCGGGTAACGGCGCTTTCTGATGCCACCGAGCAAGATCCGTCAACCTCGGTCAGGCCTTGTAAATAGCCAAGACTCAATTGACTGAACCTTTCGTTAAATAGATAATACTTGAAATCGCTTCCAAAATCAATCATAATCGGTCATAAGCAGTCAAAAACTTTCAAAAAAGAACATTTGGTTTGAATTTCATTCGAAATCGTTCATAATAAAGCTTGAAATCTAAATAGACTTTCAGAAAACACTAGGAGGAAATTAACATGACAGAAAAACAATTTTTAATTACAGACGAAGCAGGAATTCACGCACGTCCAGCATCAGCATTGGTCGGCTCTCTTTCTAAATTTCAATCAGACATCACAATGGAGTTCAATGGCAAAAAAGTAAACTTGAAATCCATTTTAGGCGTAATGTCTCTAGGCGTTTCTTCAGGCTCTACAGTGACGATCGCGGCAGACGGTGAAGATGAAGAGCAAGCGATTGCACAAATCACGGAAGTGATGAAAAACGAAGGATTGTCTAACCAATGATGAAAACTCTTACCGGTATTGCGGCTTCAAACGGCATCGCCCTTGCTAAAGCATTCCGTCTAGAGACACCGGATTTGACTGTAGAGAAAAAGACGATTGAAAATGCTGAGCAAGAAGTTCAGCGTTTTGAATCGGCTCTTTCAAAAGCAAGCGCTGAACTTGAAACGATCAAAGAACGTACGGCTGCCCAAATCAGCGACAAGGAAGCGGCCATTTTCGGCGCTCACCTGCTCGTCTTGAGCGATCCTGAATTGGTCGGTCCGATTACGGAAAAAATCAAATCCGATCACGTCAATGCCGAGTTTGCTTTAAAAGAAACAACGGATATGTTCATCGTCATGTTCGAATCGATGGATAGTGATTATATGAAAGAACGTGCTGCGGATATTCGCGACGTCGCTAAACGTGTGACTGCTCACTTGCTTTGCGTAACGATTCAGAATCCGAGCCTGATTTCAGAAGAAGTCATCATCTTGGCGGAAGATTTAACACCTTCCGACACGGTTCAATTGAACCCTGAATTTGTTAAAGGTTTTGTGACGGACATCGGCGGACGGACGTCCCACTCGGCAATTCTTGCCCGCACGTTGGAAATTCCAGCTGTTGTTGGTGCGAAAAAAGTGATGGAAACTGTTGAAAACGGTACCTTCCTTATTGTTGATGGTCTTGAAGGTGAAGTCATCATCGATCCGGATGCGACGACGATTGAACAATATGAAGAGAAAAAAGCGAGTTATGACCGTCAAAAAGCGGAATGGGCTAAATTGAAAAATGAAGCGACCGTGACAAAAGACGGCCAGCCCGTTGAACTTGGCGCGAATATCGGTACACCGAAAGACGCAACTGGTGCTGTTGACAACGGAGCTGAAGCAATCGGACTTTACCGCACCGAGTTTCTATACATGGGACGCGACTCCTTCCCTACGGAAGACGAGCAAGCGGAAGCCTATAGCGCTGTTTTAAAAGCGATGAACGGCAAACCGACCGTTGTCCGTACCCTTGATATCGGCGGCGATAAAGAATTGACGTATTTGGACTTGCCGAAAGAATTGAATCCGTTTCTAGGACTTCGCGCTATCCGTCTATGCCTTGAAATGCCGGACATGTTCCGCACGCAATTGCGCGCTCTACTTCGTGCGAGCGTCCACGGGAATTTGAAAATCATGTTCCCGATGATCGCGACACTTGAAGAGTTCCGTGCTGCAAAAGCGATGGTGCTGGAAGAAAAAGAAAAGTTGACGGCGGATGGTGTTGCTGTCAGTGATTCAATTGAAATTGGCATCATGGTGGAAATTCCGTCAACTGCTGTCATGGCAGATACGTTTGCCAAAGAAGTCGATTTCTTCTCGATCGGTACGAATGATTTGATCCAGTACACGATGGCTGCTGACCGCATGAACGAAAATGTTTCGTATTTGTATCAGCCATACAACCCGGCAATTTTACGCCTCGTTAAAATGGTCATCGATGCGTCGCATAAAGAAGGCAAATGGACAGGCATGTGTGGAGAAATGGCTGGCGATGAAATCGCGATCCCGATCCTGCTCGGCCTTGGTCTTGATGAATTCTCGATGAGTGCATCGTCGATCTTGAAAGCGCGCGAACAAATCAGCAAATTGTCGAAAGCCGAAATGGCGACACACACAGAGCGCATCTTGTCTCTAGCGACAGCTGAAGAAGTCGAAGCGTATGTAAAAGACATCATGTAAGAACTGACGACATCCTTTATAGGGTGTCGTTTTTAGGTTCCTAAAATCGTCCTGACAAAACGTATTTTCCGAAGCTTAGCGCACGATTCCGTGGGGCACGGCCTTATTCGCTTCAACGTCCCCTGGAGTCGTGCGTTTTTACTACAGGGATAGATTAGTAGAAACTTAATGAAAATAAGCGCATCGGTTTTCTAATTCGGCTTCTGAGAGCCCTGCACCTACACCATCTCACTTCACTTCTACAAAAAAACAGTAGCCCAAACCATGACGATGGTTTGGGCTACTGTTTTTAATTGCAAGGTTCTTAGCTACCTTGCTTACACGCTTGCAAGAACATGTCTTTGAAACGAAGTGCGAAGCGATACAAGATCATGAGCAGTAAGGTTCTCCTTCCCATTCCGCTTCATATAGAGAGATTTCTTAGCGCAGGCGCGACCAGGGGCTAAGCGAAGCAAAATGACAGGTGTTCTTTGCCTGGCTTTTTGCGAGAGCTAAGCCCAGAGCGACTGGAGCGATTTCCGTAATATCATTTCTTTTAACTACCTACTACCATTTGCTTTTTTGCTATTAAAGTTTTGTTGCGAGTTTATTTAGACAGATAATCCAGCAACCCCATGGCACTAACTTCCATATCGACTTGAATGATTCGGTAAACTTCGTGGTCGTCCGGAACACCTAAAGATCTTAGATGTTCCCTGACTAGTTCTTGCAAGCGGACTGCAAGCTCTTGTGGACTTTCTTGACGGGCAAATGCGGTTTCCGCTTCCTCGACGAATTCGACGAGCCATTCGCTTGCTTGGCGCAGCGCTTTTTTCGGTTTGGTCGTCATGCCGAAATGACCATAGAAGATGGCGTCGAAATTGGCAGCTTGGAAGCGGTCGATGGCAAGTTGCATCGCTGCGGGTTCGAATTGGTTTGGTGATGTAGATGGCAAAAACAAATCGATGCCCTCCGGAATCAGTTGTTGGTAACGGATGCCTACCGTATCCCCGGCAAACATGCCGTTGCTGACGGGATCGAAAATGCCGAAATGGTGTTTGGCGTGTCCAGGTGTGTCCCAAAATTCCAACGTGCAGGTCGGACCGATTTCTAATTGTCCGCCTTCGGTTTTTTCGATGATTTGCTGCTCGGGTATCGGAACGATCGGGTCGAATAATGGATCGAATTGTTCGCCGTACACCATGCGCGCACCGGCAATCAGCCTGCTCGGATCCGCTAAATGCCTGGCCCCTTTCGGATGCACGACCACTTTGGCATTTGGACAATCTTGTAATAGAAGACCCGCTCCCCCAGCGTGATCCAAATGGACATGGGTGACGATAATATATTTGACTTGATCCAGTGTATAACCCAATTCACGAAGCCCTTCTTTGATATACGGCACGGACGGACTTGCCCCTGTGTCGATCAGCGTCAACTCGTCTTCTGCGAGGACGTAAGTACCCGTGCGTTCTTTCACCCCCAAATCATAGCCGTCAATGAGATAAATACGGTCGGTTAATTGTTGTACCAAGCCATTTCCTCCTTATGTATGCGATAATGAATTGCAAGAATATTCTACCATTAATTCCAGTGAAATAGCGCTTTAGCTGTAAATTAAGGAGGCATGGATATGACAGCAGATAATCGACAATCAGCTTGGACGGCAGAAGATGTGCGCGCTACATTGCCTATAAGAGACGATACAGGGCATAAAGGGACGTTCGGCACCGCTTTGTTATTAGCGAGCACACGCGATATGCCAGGCGCTGCATTGATGGCTGGTCTTGGCGCGATGCGCAGCGGCGTCGGAAAACTTGAAATCGGCACTGAACCCGAAGTGATCAATGGAGTAATCAGCGCTTTA
>JBFIXY010000121.1:0-5475 GCA_041605655.1 Planococcus sp. (in: firmicutes)
CAAGCTGTCTTTGACGCGTTCAGCTGTAGCAGCCAATTTCCCGCCAACAGCCGGAATTTTCTTCATCAAATATTCCAGATCGTCTTTTACTTTATTGTATTTGCCGGCTGTGCGCATTCTACCAAGCATGCTGTGCATTGCGCCAACATTAGGTGCAATCGACATTTCGTTGTCGTTCAAAATGACAATCATATCGGTTTTTTCATGGCCAATGTGATTTAACGCTTCAAATGCCATACCGCCTGTTAATGCCCCATCGCCGATAATCGGAATGACGTGACTGTTTGTTTTCTGATTGTCGCGAGCCGCTGCCATGCCCATCGCTGCCGACAATGATGTCGAGCTATGGCCTGTTTCCCAAACATCGTGTTCACTTTCATTGCGTTTCGGGAAACCGCATAATCCTTTAAATTGGCGCAGCGTGTCAAATTGACTCGCACGTCCAGTCAGGATTTTATGAACATATGACTGATGTCCAACGTCCCAGATGAATTTGTCAGTCGGGCTGTTGAACTCTTTGTGCAACGCAAGCGTCAATTCGACGACGCCCAAATTGGGGCCGATATGACCGCCTGTTCTTGATAGGTTTTCAATTAGGAATTTCCGGATATCTTCACTTAATTCGATGAGCTGTTCGTTATTTAGCTCTTTTAAGAAAGATGGACTGGTAATCGTATGCAGATCCATTGCCATCACACACCTTCTCTATAATTTTACCGCTGAGTATTCTGTCTTTATTATAACAATGTGTAGCCATTGTACAAACCAGAGTATACTGAATCAGCTTTTTCTTTTCACAATTAATGCCGTGAGTTCTTCCAGCAATGCCGATTTTCCGCGCAATACCGCGACTGCTTGGAGCGCTTCCTCTGCGTGGAACTCCAGTTTTTCTTTTGCTTTCGGCAGCGTCAACAAGCCTGGATATGTACTTTTCGCACTGGATTCGTCTTTACCGGCTGTTTTGCCGAGTTCTTGTGACGTCCCTGTGACATCCAAAATATCATCTTGGATTTGAAACGCCAACCCGATGTGTTCACCAAATCTACCGAGCGACACCATTTCTTCCGGCTGCGCTTTCCCGAGAATTGCTCCGGCAAGAATGCTGTATGTAAGTAAAGCACCTGTTTTCAAACGGTGCACTTGTTCAAGCTCTGCAAGCGTCAGCTTTTTCTCTTCGCCTTCAATGTCTAATACTTGGCCGCCGACCATGCCTTCAGCCCCCGCAGCGACGCTTAGTAAATCAATCAAGCGGACTTTGTCATCGCTAGATACGTGGTTCAAGCGAGCAATAACACCAAAACTATACGTAAGCAAAGCGTCACCAGCCAAAATCGCGACGGCTTCACCGAATACTTTATGGTTTGTCGGCATGCCGCGACGAAGGTCGTCATTGTCCATGCTTGGCAAATCGTCGTGAATCAATGAATACGTATGGATCATTTCAATCGCTGCCGCTACTTTTAATGCATCAGGATGATCTTCGCCAAGTTCGTGCAATACCGCTAAAAGCAAAATCGGACGAATGCGCTTGCCGCCTGCTTGCAATGAATAGTGCATGGAGTCTTTTAACGATGCTGGAATGGACAATCGTTGAATTTGTTCCGCAAGTTCTTGTTGGATTAACGGTTCATAATGGGCTCTGAATTCGCTTAAGTTCATTTCGCAGAACCGTCCTCTAAGTTAACTGGCACTTCTTTGCCTTCTTGCATCATCGTGACCAATTGTTTTTCCGCATTTTGCAATTTATCGTGGCAGACTTTCGATAATTCCATGCCTTTTTGATACAAAGTGAGCGCTTCCTCGAGCGGCACATCTCCTTGCTCTAATTGACGGACAACTTCTTCTAGTTGTTCCATTGCTTGATTGAACATGATTTCTTTTTCAGCCATCTTGTCGCTCTCCTTCACTCGTTAAAATTCGTTCATTTACACTTGTTTTCAAGTTGCCGTCTCTCATCGAGATGGTCAATTCATCGCCGACTTTAACTTGTTCGACGCTTTTGACGACAGCGTCATCTTTATAGATGATTGAATACCCACGGTCCATAATTTTCAACGGACTGAGTGCATCCAGCGTTCGCATTGCCGAAGACAATTTTTGCGAGTTGTCACGCAAAGCATAGCTTGTTAATTGATCGACTCTTTTTTTCAAAGCCTCGATCTCCACTGAAGCCTGTTGTATGCGGTTAGCCGGCGTACGGGCTAGCAATTGGTTGTTCAGATTCTTATACCGCTCCCCAGCAAAATTGAATTGTTGAACCGTTTCGCGGCGCAATGATTCAGTCGCTCGCTCCACCCGTTCGATAAATGGCCGGTACAACCGGTCCGGATAAGCAAGCGGAAATGAGGTGGCTAGACGATTCAACGACGCTTTTTCCCGTGCTATCGTATTCGCTGTCGTGCGATAGATGCCGCTGCGGTAATTGAGCAGCCGGTCCAAAAGCTCCGTTTTGCTCGGCACTGCCAATTCAGCTGCCGCTGTAGGCGTAGGCGCCCGCAAATCGGCAACAAAATCGGATATGGTCGTGTCCGTTTCATGGCCGACAGCGCTGATGATTGGTATGCGCGATTGATAAATGGCACGTGCGACCGCTTCTTCATTGAATGACCATAAATCTTCAATCGATCCGCCGCCGCGTCCGACGATCAAAATATCGTAATCCTGCTGATTTGCCGCTTGAATCGATTGCACAATCGATTGAGTTGCTTGTACACCTTGGACCAATGTCGGATAAATAACGACATGCGCAAGTGGATAGCGCCGGTTTAACGTAATGCAGATATCCCGAACAGCTGCCCCTGTAGGTGCGGTCACCACAGCGATGCGTTTCGGGAAGCGCGGGAGCATTTTTTTATGCGCAGCGTTAAAAAGCCCCTCTTTGGCGAGCTTTTCTTTTAATTGTTCAAACGCGAGATAATAATCACCGATGCCGTCTGACTGCATCGACTGCGCGTACAATTGATATTGACCCGACGCTTCATAAACCGTGACATCGCCGCGGATCAAAACCGTCATGCCGCTTTCCGGTTTGAATTTCACCGCTTTGGCATTTGCCGAAAACATAACAGCCGGAAGCCTTGATGCGTCGTCTTTTAACGTAAAGTAAATATGGCCGCTCGTATGGATTTTGACATTGGACAGCTCACCTTTTACGTAGACATCGCGCAAATGAGGATCAACATCGAATTTCTTTTTTATGTATTTAGTTAATGCTTTTACGGATAAATATGGGTCGGCCGCCAAAATTTCAACCCCAATCTTCAAAATTAAAAAGCTGTCTTTCTTTCGAAAAACAGCTCAGTTTTATTCATTTTACATGGTTTGGGCGTTTTTGTCTTTCTGCAGCCCATTTTCTGCAGAGTGAAGCGTATTTTCCATCAACATCGCGATAGTCATTGGTCCGACACCGCCTGGCACTGGCGTCAAATATCCAGCAACGTCTTTTACAGCAGCGAAATCAACATCGCCGCATAATTTGCCGTTTTCATCCCGGTTCATGCCGACATCGATAACGGTCGCACCTGGTTTGATGTGATCCGGTCCGATGAATTTGGTTCTGCCGATCGCAGAAATTAAAATATCTGCCTGTTTCGTATATGAAGCTAAATCTTGGGTTTTTGAATGACAAAAGGTCACCGTTGCATCTTTTTGCAATAATAAATGACCGACGGGTTTGCCGACGATGTTGCTGCGTCCAACCACAACAGCATGCTTGCCAGCTGGGTCGATGCCGTAATGTTCAAGAAGTTTTAAAATGCCGTGCGGCGTACAAGGAAGAAATGCATCTTTGCCGATCATCATATTGCCGACAGATACAGGATGGAAACCATCCACATCTTTAGCAGGATCAATCGCCAAAATTACTTTGAACTCATCAATATGAGCAGGAAGCGGCAATTGCACAAGAATACCGTGAATTTCAGGATCGTTGTTCAACTCATCAATTTTTGCCAATAAATCCTCTTCGCTCAATTGCTCCGCGTATTGATGAAGATCCGAACGCATGCCAAGCGCTCTACACGTTTTCTGCTTGTTTTTCACATATGTAAGTGAAGCAGAGTCGTCCCCGACTATTACTACAGCCAGTCCGGGCGAAACCCCTTGTTCCTTTAATGCCTTCACACGTATTTCCACTTGCTCTTTAATCTTCTGGCTCACTGCTTTCCCGTCGATTGTAATCGCCGTCACAAAAACCCCTCCAATTTAGTTTGCTAGTTCGTCTGTAAATTTCGACAGCACACCATTGACAAAGCGGCTGGATTTATCATCTCCGAAAGTTTTACTGAGCTCGATCGCTTCGTTCATCACGACGCTTGCCGGCGCATCTTCCATAAACGCAAGCTCAAATACCGCCATGCGAAGAATCGTCCGTTCCACTTTTGGAAGGCGTTCAAGCGACCAGTTTTCAAGATGGCCTTTCAACTTTTCGTCAATGGCTCCCATGTTCGTATGCGTGCCCTCGACCAATAATTCATAAAAATTATCTTTCTCCATTTCTTCACCCATCACATGTTCGATCGCTTCGCTGATTGTCAGCTCTGTACCGTCTGTTTGGAATAAAGTCTGGAGCGCTTTTTCTCGTGCCTCGTGTCGTTTCATAATATCTCCGGTCCCCTTTTCACACTAATTACCCCTCATTATACAGGTAATCCAATAGAAGTTCCAAGTTTGAAATGTTCAGACAAAACCATGTCCTGCCATACGGCAGGGCATGGTTTTTGCTTCGAAGCTAGCGCAGCGATGCAGAAGCAATAGCTATACAATTCTATTCACTAGTTATCTCTAAATATTATGAGATACTTTTGAACATCGCTTCGGACGCTTTGGGCAGGACTCCCGCTAAGAGCCGAGAAAACCACTCGTCTCCTAGCTTCGTCTAGCCCTTTGACGCGCCTACGCTAAATAAATGCTTTTTAATTTTTAAAATTTATTTAGAGACACTTCTTTATCAACGTGACCCATTACACAAGCGCAAAAATATATATCTCCTCTTTTTGCATTGATCTGGTTTTTAAAAACTAGCTCACTTGTATTAAATTTATGAACATCCTATTTAACGAAGCTAGGGGTAAGGGGTAAAGAAGATATCGATAAGGTATTCTCTTCTACTTCTTTACATATCATATAATAACTCAGCGACGGTGCGTCAGAGACGGATGCTCTTACCGATTTATCACTAAAGCCATGCCCAAAGCGAACGTATCGGTTTATAAAAGGGAAATTCCTCGTGTGCACCTGACTCCTCAAAGTAATCTCTGCTAAACAACTTCATTCATTTTTAAAAAAATAAAAGCCGCCCAATAAGCCCGGTTCCGGACTTATCGGACAGATTATTAATGCTGTTATTCTGTTTGCGGTGCTTCAAATTGAACGCCGGTAATGTGGACGTTCACTTCTTGCGTTTGAAGGCTTGTCATATTTTCGAGTGTTTGACGAACATGTTCTTGAACTTTTTGCGCCGTTTTTGGAATCGAC
>JBFIXY010000122.1:0-5473 GCA_041605655.1 Planococcus sp. (in: firmicutes)
CGTTTTAAGATCAAGGCGAACTTATTTGTTTGTGATTTTCTAAGCTATGCTGGTGCAGTTCGGTTAAGATACTGCCCTCTTGTCCACTATAGCAGAAAGGGGAATAGAGTGGGAACCTGCAGATTTACGTTTGGCATCGCTATGTATATAAGTTGAACACCGCTGCGGTCGCTTTGGGCACGGCTTTCGCAATGAGCCGAGAAAACCACTCGTCTCATCGCTTCGCCCAGCCCTTGTACGCGCCTACGCTAAGTAATATCTTGCTATGAAGCAAGTAACGCATACACCTGCATAAGTTTTGTATCTGTTTTGCAGGATATTAAGAACAATAAATCTTTAATTTAATAACCTATATCAATTAAAAAGGCTGCTTTCTCCTTCAAGATACGCAAACAATGCACCACGCCTTTTCTTGAAATGTGTGTAATCGTGCTCTCCGCCTTCTATTTCCTTGAACTGCGCAAGCGGCATTTTCTTCTTCAAAATCGCATAAAACGACCGACTATTCTCCAAAAATTCTTGTTGAATGTATGGTGTCGGCCCTTCGGCGGTGCCGCAATCCATGTAAAAGCTATGGATGGCTGATACGTCGGCTGCATCAGCCATTTTTTCGATTTCTTCCCGGTTGGCATAAAAGGCGGGTGAAAGAATGGTGATGTTTTTGAATAGAAGTGGATAGCGGAAAGCCGTATACACCGCAATTAAGCCGCCAAGTGAGATGCCGCCGATTCCCGCTTCGTCCGGCAGCGTTCGATACTTCTTGTCTATATAGGGCTTTAAGTCACGGACCAAGAACTCTGCATAGGCATGTCCTCTGCCTCCAAAAGATAATCGTTCATCCGCGAGCAGTTTTTTGCTGTATTCACCGTTCGGCCAAGGACAATATTCGTTGCGGCGTTCAGTAGGGTCTTGATCTACTGCTACCACAATGACGTTATGCCGCTCTTCTTCCAAATACGCTTCTAGCTCAAGCGAGTGCCCCTCATTTTCTTCATCGATTTGAAAGACATTTTTCCCATCTTGCAAATACAATACCGGAAATCGTTTATCTGTTTCATAATACAGTTCTGGCAGGTGGACACGAATGGTTCGATTGCTATTAAATTCTGAAATAAACATTTGAAAATTTTCAATCATATCAATCCTGTTCTCCCTTTACATCCCTCACATCCAACGAATACACAAACACTTCCTTGCCACCCATCATCAACGCTTTCTCAAAACCCATGCCAATCGATTCGGCGACTTTTCGAGAAGCCCGATTATCAGGCTGAATCAATGACACAAAGCGTTTTTTCCCCAATTGCTTAATGCCGTAATCGCGCAAAGATGCTGCCGCTTCTTTCGCGTAGCCCATTCCCCAATATTGCGGGGCGATCCAATAGCCGATTTCGAGTTCTTCGGCACCATCCACTGTCTGCCGGACTAAACCGGCATGTCCAATAGGCTGGCCGTCTTCTTGTCGAACGAGCAGCCGCAAGCCGGTCGTCGGTTCCTCTTTATAGGACCGATAAATCCAGTACATGAATTCATGTACTTCGCTGCGGTTTCGGGTTTCGCCGTTACCGATAAAACGGACGACCTTTGGATCGCTAAGCATTGACCAGAGAAATTCAAAATCAGCGTCTCGGTACATTCGCAATTCGAGCCGAGTTGTCTGAAATGCCCTATCCGGCAATTCTAATCTTCTATTCACTGGTCACACCTCCCCTAAATATGTCACCTGCAATTCCGTTTCGTTCAATTCGCCATCGAATGCGACACGGTAAGCTTTGGCCAGAGGACGAGAGCTGACCGCCCGCACAAGCTGATCACCGATATAGTGAAGCGCCACGCCATCATCTGCCGCAACGCCGCTTTGCACCGCACCCCTCGCGACCAATTGCTGGTAGACCGGCCGGCGCTCGGCTTCCCCGTCATAATGCGGACAATTGCTGCCCGCGAGAAAGCCCAGTGACTGAATCGGCTCTAGTCCATCTCCGTAGGAATCCGTTACACCATCTTCGAACCAGCAGAGAGAACCTGCGCTAATGCCCGAAAGAACGATTCCTTGCTTCCAAGCTTTGCGTAGAATGGCATCAAGTCCCCATTCCCTCCAAAGTGCTAATAAATTTTTCGTATTGCCACCACCCACATAGATGATGTCTTTCGCCAACACAAATGCCTCTAAGTCGCGCGCAGGCGGCTTGAAGAGCGACAAATGAGACGGCACACACGATTGTTTCTCAAAAAAATCATAAAATTTGCCGATGGCTTGATCCGAATCGCCACTTGCGGTCGGGATAAAACAAATTTCAGGCCGTTCTTTCGGCGATTGCGCCAATATGTATCGATCGAGCAAGGGATTTTCCGGCTCCATCAAAAATCCACCGCCGCCCATTGCAATAATCTGTCTCATCCTACACCTCCCATTCCGTTTTCAATAAAGAAAACATGAAGCTATCGTGCGAGCGCCCGTCTTGATGCAAATAAGCGCGCAGCAACCCCTCTCTCAGAAACCCTATTTTTTCTAACATGCCTGCGGACACTTTGTTTTCCGGAAAAACGAGTGCGCCTATTCGCTTAATTTCCAGCTCGTTAAATGCATGATCTAATACGGCATGAACGGCTTCTTTAGCGAGACCTTTCCGCCAATATTCCGGATGCAATTCATAGCCGATTTCCGCTCTTCCCACTCGCTTGTTCCAATTATGGATACCGATCGTGCCGATCAATTTCCGATTTTCTTTCAAGACGATTCCCCACCGAATCGCTTGACCGCTTGCAAACCCTTCACCGAATGCACGAATGATTCCGGCTGCTTGTTCCGGGTCCGTAAATTTATCAGAGCCGTAAAATTGCATCACATCATCGCGCGACCAAATCTCATAAATGTCTTCTTGATGTTGCGGTCCGATTTCCGCCAACTCCAGCCGTGCTGTTTCTAATGTAGTAAATCCCATGATGCCCCCCCTTTTTCCCATCTATTTCATTTCGCTATAAGAGTTCGGCACTCCTGCCTTTTTCATGCATTCTTCTTCCATTAATGGATTGTCGGAAAAATAGACAATAAAAAAAGAGCGAACCCGAAGATTCCCCCGTATCGACTTTAATCAAAACCGCTTCTATTCGAAAAAGGTTTTGCGGAAACCGTAAAATGAGCGATACCCGTGCGCTGCGTAATAGCTTTGTGACGTGCTGCTCGCCAGCAACTCCATGCGGGTTTCCGGATAAAGCGCGTGGACATGTGCAAGCATCGCTTTGCCGATTCCTTGACCGCGGCAACTTTCTTTAACTAGCAATTCACAAATGTACAGGCTGATCAACTGATCTGTCAGTCCACGCACGCAGCCGACCACTTCGCCTTGCCGTTCTGCAACGAACGCAATAGCCGACTGTTGCCATGCCGCCTTTACCACATCCGGTTTCGATGCCAAGTTTGTCCACCCTTCCGCTGCATTAAGATCGTGAATGGCCAGAAAGTCGCTATCTTCATATTTCCGAATAATCATTCCTTCAGTCACTTTCACAATCACCTTTCTATTAGCACAACGTCGCAATCCCTTAACCGCTCGACTTGCAAATTATGCAGCATCTCGAATTCAACGATGCGCTGTTCTACCGTTCTCCCTGTACTATCAGGGAATTTATCTTCCCGCCCGTAATGCGGAAAAATCGGCTTCGGAAAAACGCCCAATGCATTTAAATCTTTCAAATTCACTTTGTTCATCGACGGTGTAAAGCTATTGACGATTTCAATATGCGGACCGAAAATCATGGCCCCCGCGCTGACTCCGATAAAAATGGCGTCTCGCTGCATCAATTCTTCCATCACCATTGCCGCTCCGCTTGCTTTCAACTCGCGCAACAAGCGGAATGGATTGCCCCCGCAAATATAAAACACATCATATGCCAATAAATTCCGAGCAGCTTCAAATTCAATGTCCAAATAATCCACCGTCACGAGGCCCATCGCTAGAAAATCCTCTTTTGTTTTGACCGCAAATGGATTTTTTTCCTTTTTTGAGGAAGCAGTCGTGATAATTACCGCTTTCGGCACATCACGTCGACCCTTGATCAGCTGTAAGAAGTCGGATTTCACCGCTTCTGTAAAAAACCCTTTTGAAGTTAAAAAGATATGTGCCACCTTCATCAACCTTCCCCAGATTAATGTATTTTCGCTGCCAACAATGAATCATCAAGCTTTGCCCGTTGTCGGTTGTCCTTGAAAAGATGCACCCCCATGCTAACAAGTTCAGCAACCTTGCCCTTCAAAGCGAAGGCCGGGTCTCGATTAAAAACGCAGCAGTTCACCACATCCCTTTCAAACGTCCATCCATTTGTCTTACTCCTTTCAATTTGGATTCACCTTATGAAAGAACCGCTCAAAAAACCGGCATCTTGGCCGGCCGATATATTCCTATTCGCATTTCCCTGCAAAAATCGCTCATCTTTCTTCATAGTAGCAGAAACTTCTGTTAAATTAAATATGTTTTCTGACAAATCAAAAAGAAAATTAACACCACGCTCTATAATACGCGTGGTGTTCTGGTAAAAATCCAGTCGATTACGCGACAACAACTTGATTTTTTCCATTTTGCTTCGCTTTGTACAAGCACGTGTCTGCCATATGAAACAGCTCTTTAAAACTGGTCACTTTGCCATTTACATTATCCGAAATACCGATGCTGATTGTCAGCGGAGTGGTAATTGACCCATCTATGACTCTAATCCCGGTCAACGTCTCCTGGAGCTGTATTGCTTTTTTCTCCCCGATCTCCAAAGAGACGCCTTTGATCAAGATGACAAATTCATCGCCGCCATAGCGTCCAACCAAATCTTCGTCTCGGAATACCGTCGAACAAGCTTGGCTGACCAATTTAATCGCTTCATCTCCAATTAGATGTCCGTTGCTGTCATTGATGGATTTAAAATCATCAATATCGAAAGCGAGACACAAAATCTTCTCTTGTGTAGCGGTTGCTTGTCTCAGCCATTGATTGGCTGTTGTTTCTATGTACCGGCGATTGTATAAGCCAGTCAGGTAATCGGTATTCGCTTTTCGTTCGTATTTGATGATGTTGTGCTTGATATCCAATTTCAATGCAGCAAGCGCTAAGTCATTATGATGAATTTCGTTGAGCAATTGGATATATTGTTTTTGCACGACATACCCCAATTGGACATCTTCGAGCAACTCGCATAAGCGGCAACGTTCTTCTTCAATGCTTTGCAATAACTGCAGGTCTTTGTGATTTTCAGCTGATTTTTTTGCAGCTGTATACGCGACAAATGCTTCCTGATACCGCCCTTGCTCCGCATACCACAAGCCTTCAATGCTGTAACATTCCGCTTTTTCCGGCATAAACTCCTCAAGCGACGGATCATTTTTCAATTCTTCCAAGAGCTCTTCAGAAGCTTTGTAATTTTTCAATCCAATTAGCGCTTTAATTTTGTTCATTTTAATTCGCATCCAGCGGACCGGCTTTAGGGC
>JBFIXY010000123.1:0-5471 GCA_041605655.1 Planococcus sp. (in: firmicutes)
CTTCTCTGTGCCTTTAGCTTCTGACATGCGAACCAATTCATCGATCAACACGACTAACGAGTCAACGCCTTCAATGGAAAAGCGTTTTTGGCCAACGAATGTGCGATGGACAAATTTTTCGAAGCCTTCAACGCGCGTTAGTAGATCCAGAATTTCCTTCTTCTTGTCCGCTTCGAATGTAGGTTTCAATTCGCCTGCCTCGATTTTCGACTGAAGCCAGTTGCGTTCTTGAAGCTGTACGATGTGCGAAAATTCAAAAGCAACTTTATCGGTGTAAAGCGACTTCAAATAGTCGATTGCTTGCAGTCCGTCTGCAACTTCTTTTGGTGCATTTTCTAAAAGAAGCGATACTGGAACTTCTTTCAGATCTTGATCATTCAATCCATAAAATGATGCTTCCAGACGGGAAGTGTCTTTCGGACGGTCTTTTAACGGATAGATATCTGATGCTAAGTGACCATGTGCGCGGATCGCCTCCGCCAATTGAATTGCCGCTAGCACTTTTCCGAATTTACTCGATTCCACACTTGCTGCAGCCGTTTCCACTGCATCAGCAGCTGGTTGTGCAACTTCTAGCGGAGGGCCGTATTGCTTGAACATCTCAGCAAATTCAGGATCAAGTAATTCTGGAGATTGTTGGTACAAATCGTACATTTCCATTACATAGCCAAGGTTTGGCCCACTAATGGAAGTCCATGGTGATTTTCCTTCTGAATAATTGGTAGACATTTAAATAACCTCCAACTTTTTGCCTCTAGGCAGTCGCTTTTAATATATGTGTATCTTCCGTATTTTATCACGCATCCCACTAGACATAAAGCGGTAGGCGCTTCAACCGTTGAAGAACAAATTTCCATATCAATCTTACTACTTCCAGTGAAAAAAACAATGCTTTTGCATGAAAAGATTCTTATAACTACAATGAAAGCGATTTCATCTTCAATTCAGATGATTAACCGGACAAATACCTATCAAAAATAGGGTTTCAACTGTAAAAAAGCACCGAGTTCTTACTTTGTCGTTTTGCATTATAAAGCGAATGGTCCGCTTTACTGACAAGTTCATCCATGGTTTTACCGTCAAGCGGATAGACGGCGACACCTAAAGTTGCCGTAGGGGAAAAATGAACTTCCCCGATTTTCCACCCTTGTTGCAAAGACGCTTTGATCCGATCGATAATGAGCAAGATTTGCTCTACCGCTTCAGAAGGATCCAAACCGGACAGTGCAATCAGAAATTCATCGCCGCCTATGCGAGCTGCGATATCTTGTTTTCGGATGCTTTTCTCGATTGCTTGCCCAAAGTGGTAAATAAATTCATCGCCCACTTCATGGCCGTTCTGGTCGTTGACCGCTTTGAAATCATCGCCGTCCATGTAAATAATAGCTATTTGCTCATTTTTTTCATCCGCCTCTTCTTTCATCTCAGCAAATTTACGGACAATTGACATGCGGTTCGGTAATTTGGTCAAACTGTCGTGATACGCCATAAAATGCAATTGTTCTTCCAATTTTTTTCGGTCGGTTATATCAAACATGATGGCAAGCATTTGTCCGGCGTTGGCCTCTTCACCGGTTAACGGAATAATGGTCGTGTCAATCCAAAATATGTCCCCCGTTTTTTTATTGCCTTTCAATTCACCTCGCCAAATCCTTCCTGACAAGACGACTTCCTTTATGACATCGTATTGCTCTAGTGAAATGACGGTGGTGCCGATTTTGGAAATGTGCATGCCCAGCATCTCTTCTCTTTCATAGCCGGTCGTGCCTTTGAAATGGTCATTAATGAACTTGATGATTCCGGACGTTTCCCAAATCGCTACCAATGCAGCGTAATTGAGTGCGTTTTTATAACTTTCAAGAATATGTTCGGTTTTCTGCAACTCGTGTTTCAGTTGGAATTCAGTCGTCAATTCGCGCAAAATGATATGGAATGCCCTAACCTCGCCACCCTCCATGATAGGTGAGTAATTTGCAGAAAATAAGGCTTCTTCCCCGTCCAATTTTTTTCTTTTGATAAACAACGGCTTTGCTTGCATATGTGTTTTAAAACCATTCAGCTCTGACAAGACATAATTGAAGGTTTCATCGTCGACGAACGGCAATTCGCCATATGGCTTGCCGACCCACTCGCATTTTTCAACGCCGAACGTTTTTGAATAAGCCAGATTCATATCGAAAATGATGAATTCAGAAGTGATCATCAGCATCGGATCTACCGAATTATCGACTAGGGATTGGTAAAAAAGATATTCTTCCTCCACTTTTTTTTGCTTGGCGACATTTTTCGTTACCGCCAATATATAAACTACCCCATCAGATTCCATCGGTGTAATCGTAGTTTCGTTGGTTGCATGTTCTTTTACGAATAAATTGTAATCTCTATAAGAATGTACAGCATCATGTTGCAATGCGATGCCATATTGTTTTTTAATATCGAAGGCCAAAAGCGGAGGCATGACTTCGTCCAATGTTGCACCGACTAAATCTTTTTGGAACACCTTGTGCACCGAATCATTTACGTACACATATTGATAGGTTTCTGCCGTTTGCTTCATGAAATAAATCAAGTTTTCCGTTTTACCATACAACATATCCAATTGTTCTTTTGTAAATGGCCCCCGCATGCACATCTCTCTTTTCTTTTATACGAATTGTCCGCTAATCACAGCTGTTTTAGAAGTGAATTCCTCATACTGACGCTGTTCGTTCAGGGTTTCAGTGGAAAGAAAATCACTTTCCCCATCGTTATTCCATAAGAAAACATGTTTAGAAAGGTATGTGGCGTTACCCGCCAATTGCAAGGAATACCCTCCATCCAACTTCTCAACAGAACATTTCACCATTCCCCCGGGATTGAAAACGGAAACTTCTCCAAATGGCGTCAATTCCGCTAAACAGCTTACCAAAGCTGAAGCCGTCATCGCCGTTCCACAAGCATTAGTGAACCCGACTCCACGCTCGAACGTTTTAACAAAAATACCGCCTTCTACTTTTGTCACATAACTAACATTAACGCCATCTGAGAAATAATCATTCGGCCGATTGAATAACTCAGCCCATTTTTGTTGATGGACTCCGCCTTTTTGCAACTCTTCAGGCACAATGGCGATTAAATGCGGATTGGGCACTGCCACGGCTGTGAATGGAATCTGCTCTGAAATAAACGGCAAGGGCTTTAAAATCCACTCTTCCTGCTCCTCATAGGCCATCGGCAGATCATCCAATTGAAAAGAGACGGGGGATATTTCAACGGCATACATGGCGATATCACCATCCGATGATTGCTTTTCCACTTTTAAATCTGCTTTCATCGTTTCTATGACCGCATTCTCTAGCCCATCACGCTCACAGACATACCGCGCAACGCAGCGCAGTCCATTTCCACACATGGAAGCCTCAGAACCGTCTTTATTGAACACACGCATGCGTGCATTTGCAGAATTGGATGGCAATACGACAAGCAACCCATCTGCAACCGGATCCAAACTGCATAATTCTTGTGTGAGTTGCCCGTAATCTTCCCGATCTAATCCTTCATATAAATAAAATGTGTTCATGGATCCATGGACTTTTAATAACTTAAGTTCCATTGTTTCCGCCCCCTATCAGTTCTTCGTATGAGCAGCGACAAGTTTCGCCATTTCATAAGCGGTTTTTGGCGCTTCTGCGTTTGTCATGTTATCAACTAATAAATCTTCTTCCATTTGAAGCTTCTGCATTTCCGACATAAAACGTTCTGGCGTTAAATCCTCTTCTTCTACAACATGGGCGAAGCCTTGCTGCTGGAATAGTCGAGCGTTTAAAATTTGATCGCCGCGGCTTTTTAATTTCGATAAAGGTATCAGAAGCATCGGTTTCTTCAATGCCAAAAATTCAAATATGGAATTTGAGCCTGCACGCGAAACGACAAAATCGGTCATGTGCAACAAATGAGGCAGTTCATGTGTCACGTATTCAAACTGCACGTAATTCGGCAAGTCTTTTAACGTTTCATCAAATTGACCTTTCCCGCACAAATGAATAACATTGTATTGTTTCAATAAGTCCATTAAATTCGAGCGTATTGCATCGTTAATGACAGCTGATCCTTGACTGCCGCCCATCACAAGCAAAACAGGGAAATCGTTAGTGAAATTGCAGATTTCTTTGCCTTTTGCCGCCGATCCATCCAATAATTCGCTGCGAATAACAGACCCTGTACATGTCGACTTTTCTTTAGGAACATGCTTGAGCGTTTCTTTAAACACAGTGAATATGTGGTTGGCAAATGGCAATGCAATTTTATTCGCCAGGCCGGGTGTAACATCCGATTCGTGAATGATCACTGGAATCGACATCAATTTACCCGCCATTGCTACTGGAACCGATACAAATCCGCCTTTGGAGAAAATAGCTACAGGTTTTGTTTTGCGCATGATATCAATTGCTTGTATCAATCCTAACCCTACGCGGAACGGGTCGGTAAAATTTTTGATCGAAAAATAACGGCGCAGCTTTCCGCTGGCTATCGCATGATAGGCAACATCCGGAAAAGAATCGGGAATCAATTCACTTTCGATTCCCTCTTTTGATCCAATGTATTCCACATTGAACCCCATGTCTAAAAGTTCCGGGATCAATGCTTGGTTTAAAGAAACGTGTCCAGCTGTTCCTCCACCTGTTAATAAGATCGTTTTGTTCTTCATGATTTAGTCCTACTTTCTCAGTTGAAAATGCTGTTTTTCTATATGGAGCGCAATCTCATGTGACTGCGTCCGTATGCTATACTTAAGTTTATTTATTAATTTCGTTTTGAAATATTGGAGGATTAAGATGTTCGAAACCACTAACAACACTGAAAAAATTCAAATGCTCTTAAAAATCGTGGCGCCTATTCTAGTGACGCAAGTTGCAATGTATTTGGTGACCTTTTTTGATATTTACATGACTTCACGATATGGCACAGAAGATTTGGCCGGAGTTTCAATCGGCTCATCATTTTGGTTTCCCATTTATATTGGATTAGCTGGAATACTTATTTCCATTACTCCAATTGTAGCACAATTGATGGGGGCCAAAAGAAAAAAAGAAGTAAAAGAAGCAGTCCAACAAGGGATTTATCTATCAATCTTTCTTGCAGTTATCGTCTTTATCTTCTTTTTCACTTCCATCGATACGCTGCTCGGATTTATGGATTTAGAACCCGCAGTTAGAGAAGTGGCTTCCGAATATATTTTCGCATTGAGTTTCGGTGTTGTACCTTTGTTCATTTACAATACGCTGCGCTCTTATATAGACGCTCTCGGCTCAACGCGAGTTTCCATGATCATTTCCCTATTATCCGCACCGATTAACGTATTCTTCAATTATTTGCTTATCTTCGGTAAATGGGGATTTCCAGAGCTTGGTGGTGTCGGCGCCGGAATGGCTTCCGCTATCACTTACTGGATCGTGTTGCTCATCGCCATCTGGATCGTCCATACTCAACGA
>JBFIXY010000124.1:0-5417 GCA_041605655.1 Planococcus sp. (in: firmicutes)
GGCGACGCCGCTTTTATGTTTTTACGACTTTTTGACTCTGCTCCGTGATACGAGAAGCACCATGTAACAAAGAAGTCCGAATAATAATGAAATCAATAATGAATGAAGAAGAGCAACGGCTAAATTCAGCTTGGTCAGCACGACAAGCATGCCTGTCGTCGCCTGCAGTAAAACGATAGCGAAAGCAGTAATCCAGCCCCAGTAAATGACACGCTGATCTTTGTATTGCTTGAATGCATGCCAGGCAATGTAACCTAGCCACAGTACGATCAAACCGGCTGCAGCTCGGTGACCCATTTGAACCCATTCATACATATTACTTGGTAGAGCAAATTGATCGTTGCGGCATAAAGGCCAATCGGAGCAAATAAGGCTCGCTTCCGTATGACGCACAAGAGCGCCAGTGTAAACCACGATGTATGAATACAACGTAACGGCAATCGTATGAAACTTCAGTTTGTTGCCGATCAGCACACGGTCAGCGTCAAATTTTCGATCAACTTCAAAAATGAGTAGCGTTAACAATAACACTGATGCAAACGACAGAAGAGAGATGCCGAAGTGCAACGCCAAGATGAAATCACCTTGTCCCCATAAAACTTGGGCCGCGCCAATCAAGGCTTGCAATATAAGAAAGAAGACCGCCATGAATGCTAGGAATTTTGTTTCGCGAATATGTCCATATTTGATCCAAGACCAGACGCCCAACACCAAGATTAAAATTCCGACTGCGCCGGTTACGAGGCGGTGTGAAAATTCAATGAGAACTTCCTTAGTAATTTCATCGGGAATTAGTTCACCATTGCAGCTTGGCCACGATCGACCGCAGCCCATACCGCTGTCGGTTTTCGTGACGAGCGCGCCGCCGAGCAAAATGAGCAGCATGCCAATTGTAGCTGCCACTGCAAACCATTTAATATATTTACTTTGTTGCAAGGATGCCACCTACTTTTTTCTATAGAAAACTTTTATAATATGTCCGTTGCCTGCATACTCGATAATAGCGAAAGTTACAGGAAAATACAACGGAAAATGAGCAATAGCGGAAACTTTCAAGATTTGGACATAATAACTCAGTCCTTCACAAACTGTTCAAAAACTAATCTTTTTCTATCTTAAAATAACGTGAAGACTCATGTATGATAAGAAGAGCGTATTTCTGAGGCAAATTACATGAAAATCATCGCTTTTATCGGGAAATTTCAGTTATCTGTAGAAAACGGACTGGAATTTAGATATAGTTATGGTTAGCGGAATATGCTTAAAACTTTGAAAGGAGGGGGTTTATATGTCAAACGGCCGCTCTATGTCTGCAGAAGCCCATCAGACAACTGAAACAACTACATTCATGAAAGATTTTCTCGCGTTGATAAAAATCGGAATCGTAAATTCGAATTTAATAACCGTATTTACCGGATTGTGGTTGGCTTTTCAGTTTTCCGACAGGCATTTTCTGCAAGAGTTGGACATTCTCGTTTATACACTGGTCGGCTCAGCATTGATTATTGCTGGTTCTGCTGCGATGAATAATTACATTGACACAGATATCGATCCATTAATGGCGAGCAAGAGGTCGCGTCCGACTGTAACAGGGAGATTCAAGCCGTCTGCTGTATTGGCACTCGCTTCATCTTTCATCGTTCTAGGCGAAATATTTCTGTTCTCTGCTTCTGTATCAGCTGGAGTTTTAGGAATTGCAGGAATTTTGGCGTACGTCGTCCTTTATACGATGTGGTCAAAGAGAAAACATGTCAGCAACACAATAGTGGGGAGCATTTCAGGAGCCATCCCACCGCTTATCGGTTGGGCTGCAGTTGAACCGTCTCTCGGCATGGGCGCATGGGCGCTGTTTTTAATCATGTTCGTATGGCAGCCGCCGCATTTTTATGCGTTGGCTATGAAGCGCACAGAAGAATACCGCGCAGCGGGCATTCCGATGCTGCCAGTCATTAAAGGCTTCCATCGCACTAAAAAATCCATGCTTGCATGGGTTTTGCTGCTGTTCCCTTTGCCATTTTTGTTAATGGATCTCGGAATAGGCTTTATCATCTTGGCGACATTATTGAATCTCGGATGGCTGGCACTTGCCATAAAAGGTTTCAAAGTGAAAGATGATTTGAAATGGGCGAAAACAATGTTCATCTATTCGTTGAACTATATGACCATCTTATTTGTATCGATGATCATCTTTGCTGTTTTCGTCTAGTTCCAGCATTTCAAACAAATTCATTTAATTGAGAGAGGGGTATGAAAAGCTATGAAACAAGGGCTCAAAAATTGGCGTCTTTTCGCTTTATTGACAGCTTTGCTCGTCTTTCTGTCAGGATGTGGGCGTGAAGAAATCTCCACATTAATACCTGCTGGCGCAGTAGCGAAAGATCAATTCAATATGTTGATCCTTTCATCAGCCGTAATGGCGTTTGTCATTCTAGTCGTAACTATCATCTATGTTTTGGCAATCGTAAAATTCCGCCGCTCTAAAATCGGCGAAGACGTGATTCCTGAACAAGTTGAAGGAAGCGCAAAACTTGAATTTTTATGGACAGCTATTCCAATCGTATTGATTTTGATCATTGCTGTACCAACGGTCTATTCAACTTTTGAACTTGCGGATACGTCTGATATGGACGTAAAAGCAGAAGACGGAAGCATGACCAACTTGACTGTAAATGTAAACGCTAAATTGTACTGGTGGGAATTCGAATATCCAGAACAAGGCATCGTCACTTCACAGGAATTAGTCGTACCTACAGGGGAGAAAGTTTACTTCAACCTGCTTGCAGCAGATGTAAAACACTCTTTCTGGATTCCTTCTATCGGAGGGAAATTGGATGCTAACCCTGAAAACGTCAACACATTTTACTTAACGTTCGATAAAGAGTCTTCTGAACTTGAAGACGGAGTTTTTTACGGCAAGTGTGCTGAGCTTTGCGGCCCTTCACACGCGTTGATGGACTTTAAAGTTAAATCACTAAGCCCTGAAGATTTCGACCAATGGGTAGCTGCTATGCAAGAAGACACAACTCCTGCTGAAGGCGATCTAGCTCAAGAAGGCGAACAACTTTTCGGAGCTGACGGCGCTGGCTGTATCGCTTGCCACGCAACATCTGGAGTGGGCACTGGTGGCAAACCTGGTCCGAACGTAGCAACATTCGGCGACCGCAATCGCGTAGCTGGTATCTTAGAACATAATGAAGAAGAAGTGAAAAACTGGATTTCGAATCCACAAAAATATAAGCCAGGCAATTTAATGCCTGATCCGAAAGCTTTAAACGATGGCAAAGATTTCACTGATCGAGAGCTTGATGCACTTGCTGCATACTTGATGAGCTTGTCAGTCGAAAAGTAAAACATTCGGAGCTTAAAAAAGGGAGGTATACATTGTGAGTTCTATTGCTCAAAAAAAGGGCGTCGGTGCTACCATTTGGGATTATTTAACAACGGTAGACCATAAGAAAATCGCGATTCTGTATTTTATCTCCGGGGGATTATTCTTCGTAATCGGCGGTATCGAAGCGATGATGATCCGAATCCAGTTGATGAAAGCCGGAAACGATTTCTTAAGCGCCGGATTATACAATGAAATAATTACAATGCATGGTACGACCATGATTTTCTTGGCATCGATGCCATTATTGCTCGCGTTCATGAACGCCGTTATGCCTTTGCAAATCGGTGCGCGTGACGTAGCATTCCCGTTTTTGAACTCACTTGGTTTTTGGTTGTTCTTCTTCGGAGGAATTTTCCTGAATCTTTCATGGTTCTTAGGTGGAGCACCTGATGCTGGTTGGACAAACTATGCATCACTTGCTATGGCTTCAGAAGGTCATGGTATTGATTTTTACACATTAGGTTTGACGATTTCCGGTTTCGGTACGCTGATTGCCGGGATTAACTTCCTAGTAACAATCATCAATATGCGTGCACCTGGTATGACTTATATGAGAATGCCGCTATTCACGTGGACGACATTTGTCGCTTCTGCTTTGATCTTATTGGCATTCCCACCATTAACTATCGGTTTATTCTTCATGGTATTCGATCGCCTATTCGGCGCTAATTTCTTCGATGTAGCAATGGGAGGAAACACGATCATCTGGGAGCATTTGTTCTGGATCTTCGGTCACCCGGAAGTTTATATCTTGATCTTGCCTGCGTTCGGTATCTTTTCTGAAATCTTTGCAATCTTCTCGCGTAAGCGCCTTTTCGGTTATACGGCATTGGTATTCGCGACGATTCTTATCGGTTTCTACGGCTTCATGGTATGGGCTCACCACATGTTCACAGTTGGTCTTGGGCCGACAGCAAACGCTGTTTTCGCATTAGCGACAATGATCATTGCTGTTCCAACAGGCGTTAAAATCTTCAACTGGTTGCTTACGATTTGGGGAGGAAATGTCAGCTTTACGACACCAATGTTGTATGCTGTCGCGTTCATTCCTTCATTCGTAGCAGGTGGTGTAACAGGTGTTATGCAAGCTATGGCGCCACTTGATTATCAATTGCACGATTCTTACTTTATCGTAGCTCACTTCCATTACGTTATCGTCGGTGGTGTTGTTCTTGCACTTCTAGCAGGTACACATTTATACTGGCCGAAAATGTTTGGTACAATGTTAAGTGAAAAATTAGGGAAAATCACATTCTGGTTCTTCTTGATTGGATTCCATTTAACATTCTTCATCCAGCATTTCTTGGGTCTTATGGGTATGCCACGTCGCGTTTACACGTTCGGAGCGAACCAAGGCTGGGATACTTATAACTTGATCAGCTCGTTCGGAGCTTTGTTCATGGCAATCGGTGTAATCGTTCTTCTTATTAACATTGTGCTTACAATTGTTAAAAACGAGCGTATTGGCAACGACCCTTGGGGCGATGGCCGTACGTTGGAATGGGCGATCCCATCTCCACCACCGTTTTACAACTTCCCACAAACTCCTTTAGTACGTGGATTGGATTCGTACTGGATCGAGAAAATGGAAGGCAACAAAGAAGGTATGGTGTATGCTGAACCGCTAGGCGATATTCACATGCCAAACGGCTCGATTATTCCATTTATCATGTCTTTCGGTATGTTCGTAGCAGCATTCGGCGCGATGTATCATATGGACGGCGACAAAGCTTGGGCAATTCCTGTCCTGGTTATCGGTATGGGAATCACTTTTGGTTCAATGCTCGTCCGTTCACTAAAAGACGATCTTGGTTTCTACATCACGAAAGAAGAATTACTGAGAGATGCTAAAGGGGGTAATAACGATGGATCTAAATAAAAAATATACCCCTCAAACGTGGCCGGATCATCCGGAAACGGCAACACTCGAAGGTAAAAATAAATTCGTCGGTTTCTGGTTGCTTCTTGCTGCAGAGACAGTAACGTTCGCATCATTGTTTGCTACTTACCTAGCACTTAAAGACAA
>JBFIXY010000125.1:0-5402 GCA_041605655.1 Planococcus sp. (in: firmicutes)
CGGTCCTGTACAAACAATATAGGAATTTCCATCTATGCGCTGTCCGTTGACAGCTATGGCTTGAGCTCCAGATATATAAAGTTCGTTGATCACCTGGAACACATGGCTTTCATGAACAATGTAATCATTCGGGTTTTCTGAATCACCCGTATATTCCCCGTCTTTTAAAGTCACGATCAAGCCATCCCCTTGGACTGGTAAATCTCCAACGAAACGACGCAACGCTTCTGCTTTGTCCGCGTAAGCACTGAATTGGTCAGGTCCATCTGAAAACGATTTTTCATAATCTCGGATGGCTTTTTGTGTTTCTGCCAGTTCGGTCCGCAATGCTTTATTGCGTTCTTGTTGTTCGATCAATTGTCCGCGAAATCGTTCTTCCTGTTCAAAAAATGCGCCTCCAGTGTAGCCGCTTTCTTTTTTCTCTGTTTGAGACTGGCTAAAGGAATAGGCCATGATAAATCCCAAGACGAGAAAAACGAGGGAGAAAATAATCGATTTGCTAAACCCTCGATTATTCTGTTTCGGATTCTTCAACTTCGTCACCTTCTTTCGGCGGCCCATAAACATCTTCATACGATTGGAAGAATATACCGACCTCCATATCGACAATGCCTTTTTGGCCATCTTCAAGCTGGGCGATAACAGACGGGTAATAATTCAGCTTTTCTGCCAAGGTGCCTAATGTCCCCTTCACTTCGTTGCCGTCATTCATGTATAGATTGACCAATGGAGTGCTTTTTTTCGGGTTCAATGTTACTTGAGAAATCAAGTTATACACTTCGGAATCGATAGCTGTTAATTGTGCTGCTAATTTCTGCCGATCTTCTTTTTTTTCAAAATTGATGAAAATCGGTCCATTTATCGAAACTACCGGCTTTTCTAAAGCATGGCCATTTGATAACAGCATTTGATAGCCCGTGTCGTTTTCCAAATAACCCAATTTTTCGTTTTCGGCAATATAGATTTCAACACCGGTCAACCATTTTTTTTCGACTCTCGAAGCCTTCACCCACTCAAGCTTGTTGAGTCTTTCTTCGATTTCGCTTTCATTGAAGCTCCACATCGAATCACCAAATTCCAGGCCGCTGGCTTGCTGGTAGTCGACCGGCTCATAAAGATTAGCCCCTGCCACAGCCAAGTCCTGGAGTTTGCTGTATTTCGTCTGGCTATAAACGACGATTGCCAGCAATACAAGGAAAACGACCAGCAGCGCAACGAACTTGCGATTGGTTCTTTTTTTCCTACGCTCACGAAGCGTAGGGATGCGGTCTTCGATATCAATCACTTTGTCCATACTCGCTGCTCCTTAGCTTTTAGTCGTTAGCTTGTGTGACATGCTTCACCGCGTCGATAAAAGCATCGCCTCGGATTTCAAAATTTTCGTACTGGTCCCAGCTTGCACATGCCGGCGAAAGTAATACCGTGTCTCCGCTCTTAGAAGCGTTAATGGCTTTCTCCACTGCATCCAGCATTCCTTCAGCTTTAGCCACTGTTGGAACCCCGCTAGTTAAAGCGAAGTCTACGAACCGATCGGCAGTTTCTCCAAATGTGACAAGCGCTTTTACACGCGACATGAATGGCTGCAATTCTTCTAAAGAGTGGTTGCGCTCCAACCCGCCAGCTAACAGAATAATGTCGTTCGGAAACGCTTCTAATGCACTTTTGGTGGCTAAAGCATTTGTCGCTTTTGAATCATTGTAGAATTTGCGTCCTTTCCATTCTAAGACGAATTGCGAACGGTGCTTCACCCCAGTAAATGACGTCAAGACGCGGATAATAGTTTCTTTCGTACCGCCCCATAATAACGCAGCGGCAGTGGCAGCCAAAATATTTTCAAGATTATGCTGGCCGCCTAGTAAGATTCTTGAACGTTCGATTAAGGCCTCGCCTTGCCAATAAATGAAGCGATCATCTGCACTTATGCTTTCTTCAGTACGTCCTTTCAATGTGAAAGGAACCAACTGAGCTTTGCATGTAGCAGCAAAATCAACCAAAATTTGTTGATCCGCATTATAGATAAAGAAATCTTCCGCTTGCTGATTTTGCGCAATTTTCATTTTTGATCCAGCATAGTCTTCTGCAGTGCCGTGGTAATCCAAATGAGCTTCGTAAAGGTTCGTAATGATGGCAATGTGCGGGCGGAAATTTTCGGTTCCTTTTAACTGAAACGAAGATAATTCCGTGACGATAACATTGTCGGAAGACGCTTTTTCAGCCACTCCACTCGCCACTGTACCGATATTGCCGGCAATCAAAGGCTTTTTCATATCTTGGTTCAACATGTGATAAAGCAAAGTCGTTGTCGTTGTTTTCCCATTCGAGCCTGTAATGCCGATAAACGGAGCTTCACTGATTAGGTAGGCCAGCTCAATTTCCGTCCAAATCGGCAGTCCTTTTTCAACTGCCGTCTGGATAATGATATTGGAATACGGTATACCTGGGTTTTTGACAACCAGTTCAAATCCTTCGTCCAGCAAGTCTTCTGGATGCCGACCGCAAATTACCGTAACGCCCATATTCAATAATTCTTGTGCTTCCGGGTTTTCTTCGAAAGGTTTTGAATCGTTCACCGTTACGAATGCACCAAGCTGATGCAAGATGCGTGCAGCTGTAAAACCGCTTTTTGCTAAACCGAGAACCAATACTTTTTTATGGAAAACTTGTTCAACTTTTTTCATTTTATAAAACCTCCAGCGCAACTGCTATAACTGCGGCTGCAAGTCCTACTGCCCAAAAGACAGTGACGACTTTCCATTCAGACCAGCCGCTTAACTCGAAATGGTGATGAATCGGACTCATTTTAAAAATCCGTTTCTTTCTTAATTTGAAGCTTCCGACCTGTAAAATAACAGACAAGGTTTCAATTACAAAGACCAAGCCGATGATGAGCAGCAATAATTCTTGCTTCAACAACACCGATACCATAGCCAGAGCTCCACCAAGTGCTAGAGATCCCGTATCTCCCATAAATACTTTCGCTGGGTATTTATTGAATACCAGGAAGCCTAATAAAGCTCCTGCAACAGTGAAACTGAACATCGCAATATTCACTTGTTCTTGGAAAACCGCTATAATACCGAACGCGGCAAACGCGATGGAAGCCGTACCTGCTACTAAACCGTCCAGTCCATCGGTCAAATTGACTGCGTTCGAGAAGCCGACTAGCCAAAAGATAAGAAATACCACATACAATATAGATAGCTCTATTGAGAAATCCGTAAATGGAATGTTCAAGCTTGTATCGAATTCGATGTTGTTCAACAAGAAAAACGAAACGATTGCAATGACGATTTGCGCTATTAGTTTTTGCAAGGAAGTCAGTCCGAGATTCCGCTTTAAGACTACTTTGATAAAGTCATCTAAAAAGCCGATCAACCCAAAGCCAAACAAAACGAGTAGAAGAACCACTAGTTGCGCTGTCATCTCACCGGCAAAAAGCGCAACCCCGAGTACTGTAGCGATAATTGAGATTAAGTAGACGAGGCCGCCCATTGTCGGCGTCCCCGTTTTTTTCATATGAGATTGCGGCCCTTCTTCACGAATGCTTTGACCGAATTTCATCCTTCTCAATAGAGGGATGAAAATAGGCATCAAAACAATCGTAAGCAGAAAAGCAATTCCAAATCCAAGCATTATATATCCATTCATGTTAGCAAAGAGCTCCTTTAACCTGTAAATTATTCAGCTGAACCATCAGCTGGTGGTTGTTCGTTTTGTTCTTCTTCAGATGCATCGCTTTCTGGCGATTCCTCTGAAGGTGTATGTGGAACCTCAGATGGTTCGTCAGACCCTTCTATCGGAATCCCTTCCAGTCCGTCGCTCATTTGCACCTTGAATGACTCTTCCGGCGTCAACATTTGCACAACGACTGGTTCCCCTTCAGCAATAGCCGATCCAGGTGTCAGGCTTTGACTTGATGCAAAACCATCTCCCACAATTTCTAATGATAGACCACTTAAAGATTGGAATGCGAGCAAATCACGTTTGGACCAGCCGGTAAAATCAGGCAATACTGTTTTTCCTGCTGTCTTTAAAATCACAGTCCCGCCTTCAACAAGAGTTTCTCCTGCTTTAGGGAATTGTTCTTCGATTGCCGAGTCTTTAGAAGTCAACACAACATTTAAGCCTTTAGCAGAAAGCTGCGCAGCAACGTCCGTCGAATCTTTACCTGTGTAATCTTCAAGTTCTGATTTTTTAACGGTTTCTGTATTTTCAGGTTCGATATTCATGTATTTCAGACCATTTTCCATAACGGAGGTGAAAATTTTTGAAACGGGCACTGAGCCGTATTCACCTACTGGCAAATTGGGTTGTTGCACACCGATATAGATTAGCAGTTCAGGATCATCGGCCGGAGCCATTCCTAAAAAGGAAAATAAATAATTATTGGTTCCTGTCATGTATCTTCCATTTTCTCCCGGCACCTGAGCAGTACCTGTTTTACCTGCCACCGTATAATCTTGCAAGGCAAATCTCTTTGCAGATCCCGCTTCGGAAGTAACCGTTGATGCCAAAATTTCCCGTACTTGTTTTGCCGTTTCAGCAGAAATCGGGTTGCCCGCCTCAGTCGGTTCGCTTTTCGCTGTCACTTCACCCGTATCGGGATTCTTGATTTGATCGATGACATATGGCTTCATCATCGTTCCATCATTCGCTATCGCCGAAGCTGCTTGAATCATTTGGACAGGTGTCACTGTCGAACCTTGACCATACGACATCGTTAATCGGTCTATCGGCCATTTATCTAACAATGTGCCCGCTGCCTCATTCGGCAAATCGATGCCTGTTTTTTCGCCAAAGCCGAAAGCTTCAACATATTTTATCAAATTTTCAGGCCCTAGGCGTTCCAGCAAATATGCCATCGAAACGTTAGATGAGCGTTGGAAACCTTCTAAATACGTAATACTGCCCCACCCGCGGCCACTATTATGATCTCGGATTGTACGGTCGATCAAGGTATAGGTGCCTGAATCGTAATAATCATTCGGCTCCCATTTGCCTTCTTCAATAGCAGAAGCAAGCGTGAACATCTTCATAGGAGATCCGGGCTCGATCGTCAATTCGATACTTTCATTGAGCCAGTTGTCTGAAAGTCCCTCTCGCGTATTCGGATTGAATGTCGGTCGTTGAGACATCCCTAGAATTTCACCTGTTTTAGGGTTCGCAATAACAGCAATCATCCGTGTCGGGGAATATTCTTCTTGAACGCTAGACATAGCATCTTCTAAAAAGTTCTGCAATGTTTTGTCTAATGTCAATTGAATATTAGAACCATCAACTGCAGGAGTTATTGCAGATTCGCTATTCGGCAATAGGTAACCCCATTTATCGATGCTGAATTCCATTTTCCCGTTCGTTCCAGTTAATACTTCATCGTGGATTGCTTCAAGACCCATTTTCCC
>JBFIXY010000126.1:0-5385 GCA_041605655.1 Planococcus sp. (in: firmicutes)
CATAACGGCAAACTTAGGTGGTACCGCGGAAACCAAGCGTTTTCGTCCTTGCAAAAGCAGAGACGAATGCGCTTTTTTTATTGAAAAGCGGAAGTGTCCGCTTAGCCCCGACAAGCGCTGGAAGCCTGACCGGTAATGGCGTTCTTTGCCATTGCTGGACAGGCTGAAGCGACTCGAGGGGCTGGGCACTGAAGCTAGACAACACGAAAAGCGGAAACGGCCGCTCAGGTTCGACCGGCGTAAGCCAGGTTGGCGAAGCGGCATCTTTTCAGCCGCACAGCCGGACTGGCTTGCGACCCGAGAACCTGGCCGTTGCAGCTAGACAACACGAAAAGCGGAAGTGCCCGATTAGCCCCGACAAGCGCTGGAAGTCTGACCGGTAATGGCGCTCTTTGCCATTGCTGGACAGGCTGAAGCGACTCGAGGGGCTGGGCACTGCAGCTAGACACCACGAAAAGCGCAAACGAGCAAACCAAAAACGGATTCAGAGTTAAACAACTATAATATAGATGAAAAGGAAGTGCGGAATATGAAGATTGTATGCGTAGGAGCAGGTTCCATGGCGGAGTCGATGATTCATGGGTGGATCAACAAACGAATTTTAAAAGCCGGCGATATTGCGGTGATGAACAAATCGGACCGTGACCGGTTGGAAAGCTTGAGCGATGAATACGGCGTAGAAATCGTCCAGAAAGAGCGTGAGGAATTGCGCAACGCTGATTATATTCTGCTTGCGATGAAACCGAAAGATGTGGCAGCAGCTTTAACGGATATCAAAGACAATTTAACCGGCAATACGGTCATCATTTCAGTCGTCGCTGGCGTATCGATTGAAACCATTCAAAAATACGTCGGCAATTTCCCTGTCGCGCGCGCGATGCCGAATACATCGGCAAAAGTCGGCAAGTCGGCAACGGGTGTTGCGTGGAGCAAATATGTATCGGTCGATCAGCAGCATGATTTGCGCAAGGTCTTGTCGTCAATCGGCAGCGTGACCGTTGTTGAAGAAAAACAATTGGATGCAGTGACCGCTGTAGCTGGCAGTGGCCCGGCGTACCTTTATTATTTCGCTGAAGCGATGACTGAAGCGGCTATGGCGAACGGTTTATCGAATGCCGATGCGAAACGGCTTGTGCGCCAGACGTTTTCAGGAGCTGCAGAAATGATGCAGACTGAAGACTTCGCGGTCCTACGCACGAAAGTGACGAGCCCGAACGGCACAACAGCCGCAGGATTAGCGGCGCTTGAACGCCATAATTTAAAAGAAATTGTCGGTGAATGTATAACAGATGCCGCTGAACGCGCTCAAGCCTTAGGACGGGAGTTCGACTAACGCCTTCTGCTATACTAAAAAAAGTTGGCAAGAATTTGAAGGAGGCGTTTTTATTGGCTAAGTTATTTGAACCTTATACGATTAAAAATACAACGTTTAAAAACCGTGTTGTTATGGCACCGATGTGCATGTATCAAAGCGATCAAGAAGACGGCAAAGTAACAGACTGGCACCGTGTGCATTACCCGACGCGTGCAGTTGGACAAGTAGGCTTGATCATTGTTGAAGCAACAGCCGTTCAGCCGCAAGGACGCATTTCAGCACGCGATCTTGGCATTTGGGATGATTTCCATATTGATGGGCTTGCAGAAATTGTTCGTTTGATGCAGCAAAATGGTTCAAAAACCGGGATTCAACTGGCTCACGCCGGCAGAAAAGCCACGGTTGAAGGCCCGATTCAAGCACCAAGCGCCATCGCGTTCAATGATCAATACCAAACACCGGTCGAAATGACGATTGATCAAATTCACGAAACAGTCCAGGCATTCAAAGACGGCGCAATTCGCGCGAAAAAAGCCGGCTTCGATGTGATTGAACTGCACGGCGCTCACGGCTATTTGATCAATGAATTCCTTTCGCCTATTTCTAACAAACGGACGGACTCTTACGGCGGATCTGCAGAAAACCGTTACCGCCTGTTGCGCGAAGTGATCGATGCCGTTAATGAAGTTTGGGACGGTCCCTTATTCGTCCGCATCTCGGCACATGATTATACGGATGGCGGCATGACACCTGAACAATACGTTGAAATGACAAAATGGATGAAACAACAAGGCGTCGATTTAGTCGATGTCAGTTCAGGCGCATTGGTGCCCGCAACGATTCCGGTATTTCCTGGTTATCAAGTGAAGTTCTCTGAAACGATCAAACACGAGACGCCGATTGATACAGGCGCAGTTGGTCTTATCACGAACGCGTTGCATGCAGAGGAAATTTTGCAGAACGATCGTGCGGATTTGATCTTCCTAGCACGCGAGCTGCTTCGCGAACCTTATTGGGTCTACGCGGCGGCAAAAGAATTGAAAGCCGATATAGACTCTCCTGTGCCGTATGAGCGCGGTTGGGTATAAGGCAGTTGCAAAACCCGGGTAATTTAGTATACTTAATGTAACGCAAAAAACCGAATGCCAGGGCATTCGGCCAGCTGCATGCCGCGCAAGAGCGGTTGGCTGGAAATCTTGGCTTTAGAAGATAACCGTCTTTCCTCTACCACAAGGGACGGTTATTTTTTTTTGTTTATGACTAAAATCATGGAAACGACCAAACTCACTGCACTGATCGTCAAACCGATGCTCGTAAAGACGAGACCGAATGATTCTGTAACCGTCATATCACCACCCCCTTTCCGGGAATGGCCAAACCGTCCTCATGCAGCTGTACGTTTATTTTACCACAAAAGAGAACGTATGTTCTATTATTAATAAAAAATTTTTAATATTTTCCCAAATGGAAAGCCACCAGGATCCCGGTGGCTTTGTTGGTTATTCGTATTTGCGTTTCAGCGTTCGTGACTGTTGCTGCCATTCAAACTCCAATAGGTCGCGCGCAATATGGAAATCATTGTGGACATCTTTCACTTGTGCGATCAGCCGTTTGTCGTCTTCCGGTAAAAAGCGGGCACTGATGTGGTTGGCGATCACGGTTTTGGCCCCTGCTATGCTACCGGTGCGAGCGGCATCCAGAAATGTTGAATGGCCATAATCTTGCGCCAGTTTTTGAGTATCGCTGTCAAAAGTAGCTTCATGCACCAAAACATCCGCATCTTTGCCCAATTCCGCTGCATTGGCGCAAAAGCGTGTATCCCCAAGAATCGTTACGACAAATCCGGGTTGTTTTTCATCGGTTACGTCTTCACTGCGAACGGTCCGGCCATCTTCCAACAAGACATCTTCCCCGTTTTTTAATTTCGCTAATAACGGTCCTTTTGGAACACCGAGCGCTGCCGCTTTTTCAACTTGCAATTTCGGCGGCAACGGCTTTTGTGTAACCCGGTAACCCCACGACGGAATCACATGTTCCAGTTTCGCCGCTTCGACGACCATCGTGTCATCTTCAAAAACAATTCTGTCATCCAGTTCATGAAATGTGATGTTATACGTCAGGTGCGTCCGGCTTAAGCGCAGCATCGTTTCAACATATTCTTTGATGTCGGGAGGCCCATAAATTGCGAGCGCTTCGTCTCCGCCTTGAAACGAGCGCGAACCAAGCAGTCCTGGCAAGCCGAAAATGTGATCGCCGTGCATATGTGTGATGAAGATTTTTTCGATTTTCCGGAGTTTCACCGTTGTGTGCAAAATTTGATGCTGTGTTGCTTCGCCGCAGTCGAATAACCAGACTGTGCCGCGCTCTTCCAGCAGTTTCAGGGCCAGTGAACTGGTGTTGCGCATTTTTGAAGGCATGCCTGCCCCTGTCCCCAGAAATAATAACTGCATAAAGTCCCTACTTTCTATCGTGGTCGTGATCATCCAAAAAATCTTTGCTAAAGCTCGTTTTGGAATCGTACGAAGTTTTTTTGTATTTTGCGCCTTTTATGAGAACGCTCTTGCCGAATTTCGCTTCTAATTTCGACATGAGTTCCAGTAGCGGTTCTTCTTTTGCGTGTTCCTGAAAATTAAAGATTGATAATTGTTCGGTCATATCGCCTTTGTCCGCCACATTCGACACCGTGACGCCGACAAGTCTGAGCGGTTCTCCGTTCCAATGTTTCGTAAAAAGTTGCCACGCGTTGCGGAAAATATCGTCCGACTTCCACACCGTGTTATTTAACGTAATGCTGCGCGTCCGGTTTTTCCAATCTGAACTGCGTGTCTGGATGCTGACGGTCGGGCCGGCAAGTTCTTTTGCTTCAAGCCGGTTCGCTACTTTTTCAGACAAGCGCTTAAACACCGCTTTCAACTCAATTTCATCGGTCTCGTCAATCGGCAACGTCGTTGAAGTGCCGACACTTTTCGTATCGTATATCGATTCGGGGTCGACGATTCGGTCATCGATGCCATTCGCTCGCATCTGCAAACGCAATGCATTCTTCCCCATCTTATCTTTTAACAGGCCAATATTCGCCTGCGCCAAGTCGCCGATCGTCTCAATTTTCAACAGCTTGAATTTAGCGGCTGTGCTTTCACCGACCCCGTGCATGTCAATCACCGGCAGCGGCCATAATAATTGCTGGATGTCCCGCTTCCGTAATATCGTGATCCCTAACGGCTTTTTCATATCCGATGCCGTTTTTGCCAAGAATTTATTCGGCGCGATGCCGATCGAACAAGGCAAGTCCAGCTCCGATATCATGCGTTGCTGAAGTTCTTGTGCGAGTGCCACCGGATGATATTGCTCGGCCAATTCCGTGACATCCATATACCCCTCATCAATCGAAACCGGTTCAACATGATCGGTGTAGGAACGCAAAATATCGAACATCGCTTTTGAAGCGGTCCGGTAGCGTTCAAAGTTCGGCGCCATCACGATCAATCCCGGCAATTTCCGCTTCGCTTCATGTACTTGCATCGTCGTAAAGATGCCGTGCGCCCGCGCTTCATACGAACACGTGACGATAATGCCGCGCCGCTCTTTCGGATTTCCCGCAATCGCCAGCGCTTTGCCTTTCAAAGTCGGGTCATGGGACTGTTCCACCGATGCATAAAAACTATTCATATCGATATGAAAGATCACTCGCCCTGCCATGTTCACCGCGCCACCTTTGTTGTCTGCTATACTCCATTTTACCACAGCGCTGAGGCGTATGCCTGTTCGGCTTCTGTTACGAAATAGAGACAAATAAAAGAGAGGGCGGGTCAGCCCTCTCTTTTAGAGTAACGATATAGGTCCATTTAAACCTTCGCAGACTCTTTAACAATCTCCACTAATCGTTCAGCAAGTTTCTCTAGTTCTTCGATCGGCATGCGTTCGTTTTTTGTATGAATTTCTTCATAGCCGACGCATAAATTGATCGTTGGAATCCCGAAGCCGTTGAAGATATTGGCATCGCTGCCTCCTCCGCTTGTTAATATCGTAGAAGGACGTCCAATCGTTGCTGCCGCTTTTTTCGCAATGTC
>JBFIXY010000127.1:0-5332 GCA_041605655.1 Planococcus sp. (in: firmicutes)
AGGTGGAATTAGAAAAAGGTGCAACGGAAATTCCGTTGCACCTTTTTTCTGTCGTTGTATTAATAGTATTCGTTATAACGGACGGTACGGTGTATCATCATCTTCTTTTCTTAGTCGATCATCGGTCCGCTGCTTCAAGTCATCGCGTTCTACATACTCTTTTTCAGTCGTGCTGTGCGGCTGATTTTCGTGACGCAATGAATCTTGATCGCGAAGGCGCGTGGTGTCATGTTGTAAATCTCCATCGCCACTGCGTCCCTTGCGCACAAAACACATGAGCGCTGCTACGTAGAACAGGATCGATGTCAGCGACAAAAGCCCTGCAAACAATCCAGCGACGATAAAGAATACGCCTCCCATATTCGGGTTGCCATTTTTGCCGAGCCTGCCAATCGCTAAGATGGCAAAGATCGTACTAATAGCTAGAAGGCCAACAAGTACCCACATGATGACGTCAAAACTGGTCAATAAGGTATCGACGAGTCCTTCAACATCTCCCATTTCAGTCATGCCTGGATCAGCCATTATTTGCTCTTCTAGGAATTGGCGGAACTCTGGATCGTTCTCGACATTCCCTAAGCTGAAAATCGAGAAAACGA
The DNA here is from genome assembly GCA_041605655.1 of Planococcus sp. (in: firmicutes). Taxonomy (GTDB): domain Bacteria; phylum Bacillota; class Bacilli; order Bacillales_A; family Planococcaceae; genus Planococcus. The sequence goes on from JBFIXY010000127.1 coordinate 600, forward strand.
TAAGTGCGATTGTTAATAGGTTGAAAACGATGCCAATTACTCCCAGAATTTTTTCACCAGAACGGCTGATATACTGATTGTCGTTCATATTACCTCACCTCTTTCTTAAATTTCCCCTTATATAGATAGAAAAGGAGTTTATCAGTTCACTTATTTAATTCCCTTAATAAAATTTATTAAAACCTGTTTAAAGGGTTAAGGGCCGGGTATATAAATAATATCAAACAATTGAAAGGTGATGAATAAAATGGAAAAAAAGTTAATTTTTAACCAAGCAGATTTTATGTACGGCATAGGTGGCGCATCGATCTTAACAGCTATCGTCTTCTTGATGACAGGATTTTAATCGGAGGTTGAAGATGTTAAATTACATACGAAAAACATAGAAAAGCAATCCACTAAATGAAATTAGAGGATTGCTTTTTGCGTGCTTGCTATTTTATGCTTTTACATCGTCGTATTCTGGATAGCGATCGAAAGCGTCCGCTGAATAAGAACAAACCGGTTCAATCTTAAAGTTTTTCTCGCGCGCGTATTTAGCAGCACGATCCAGCAACTGCTTAGCCAAGCCGTGATGACGAAGCTTTTCCTCGACGAATGTATATTCAATGACCATCAGATCCGACATTTCCGTCCACGTGATCTCCCCGACATTTGTACCTTCATCTACTAGATGGAATGCGAATTCGTCGTGCCCTAATTCTTTTAGTTTAAAATCCACTAGATTTTCTCCCCCTTGCATTTATCCATTTATTTCGAGTGGCCGCAATGATGCCTCGATTTGTTCCCGCTTTGGCTCCAAAAATGGCGGTAAGGCCAATTTCTCGCCTAATTTCTCCAACGGCTCATCCGTCGCAAAGCCCGGTTCGTCTGTCGATAATTCGAACAGGATGCCGTTCGGCTCGCGGAAATAAAGCGCCTTGAAATAATAACGATCCACTTCCCCTGATGTCACAAAACCTTTAGACAATAGATACTTGTTCCACTTGCTATGATCTTCATCTGTTCTTACCCGGAACGCTACGTGGTGGACACTGCCTCTTCCCGGACGTTCAGGCGGCAGGTCTGTTCGTTCCTCTAGATGTATTTCGCCAGCAGGTCCGCCTTTTCCTGTTGAGAACACCAAAATATCTTTCATACCTTCCACTTTTGGCGGATAAGAACCAATCTGTTCGAAACCTAAAATCTCCGTCAGTACATCTGCTGTCTTATTTCGTTTTCGGACGGTCAACGTGACCGGCCCTAAGCCGACAATCGCAAATTCTTCTGGAATATCCGTGCCGGTCCATGGAATGCCGTAGGGAATACCTGCCCCATCGTCTACGGTAAGCATTAAACGCGACCCTTCAAAGTCCTGAAACACTAACGTACTGCGTCCAAAGGTGCTGTTTATTTCTGCGTGCGGGACTTGAAACTGCTCGAACCGGTCGTTCCAATAGCGGAGCGCTTCATCGCTTTTGACACGCAACGATGTATTGCTGATGCTTGAAACTCCAGGGTATGTTCTGCCAGCCATCGGAATATCGAAATAAGTCATATCCGTTCCCGGCGTCCCTACCGCATCCCCATAGAACAGATGATACGACGAAGGAGAATCCTGATTGACGCTTTTTTTGACGAGCCGCATGCCGAGAATCTGTGTAAAGAAGTCATGATTTTTTCCAGCATTTGCAGTGATTGCTGAAACGTGGTGTATGCCTTCTAACTTCACCTAAAACCCTCCTTTTACTTCGAATTCGAGATATTTAGTTTATCGTATCAGATTCTTTATAACGCATCAAGAATGCAAACTTGAAGACAAAATAGCAAAGAGGCAGTCTCGGAAACCTGTTGTCTAGAATTCCAAAACTGCCTCCTATATTAATATTAGCTTACTAAATTGCGAATGCCGTCGATTAATCGGTTGAAGAAATTTTTGACACTTTGCCAAAAGCCATCGTCGTTGACGACTTCGCCAATTTTATCTTCGATTGTTTTGCTTAAATCTTCAAGTTGTGTAGACCATTTCGAGAAATCGATATCCAATTTGCGGATGCGGTCCATAAGGTCCACCAATAATTGACGATCTTCCGGACTCAGCTCAATTTCCAATTTCGATAATTGGTCTTCTACAATTTTCTCCACTTCTTCGCGTGAAGCCGGTTTTTGTTCTGCAATCTGCTTTTTGATTTCTGTCAGCAACTCACTGACCTTTTCGTCGCCTACGCCTTTGTCGGCAAGTTCTGTGGCCACTTCAAGTTCATCATTGGCAACGTCTGTCCGTTCCGGGTCTAATTGTACTCCATTCACTTCGTACGCTTTGTAAATACCGACAAGTGCGGAATGACCCGTAACGGCCTTTGGTGCTGCCACTTCCACAGTCGCATCTTCAATCCCTGCCGTCAGCATCGCGTTGGCATACATTTCAGTTGTAACTTGTGTAATGTTATCGGGCGTCACGATTTGGATAACCAAGCCTTCGCCCGCATCTTTGCGGGTGATTTTAGCGGATGAATACATGCGCGCACGCGGATCGCCGTCTTTGATGTAAGTGATCAGATCGTCCCCTGTCACTTCAATTTCTTCCACTTCAGCTTCTTCTGCTACGCTCAAGCTATCTGCTACACTTTCTTTTTCAGCATCGGAAAGATTGCCGCCGTAAACAACAATCGGTACACCGAATTTCTCATTTATTCCTACGTTCGCTGAACCTGCTTGCGGTGCCAGCAAAGAAATGGCGAATATAATGGTAATGATCGATATTAATTTTTTCATGGTTTATTGCCCCTTTCTTCAAATTAATACGTTTTTAATTTGGTAAAGTTGCATCAGCTTATTAATTTTGTCCAACCTTCTTCTTGAATGATTCTGCGTTCTTTGTACAGTCGGCCAATAGCACGCTTGAATGCAGCTTTGCTCAAACCGAACATCTCGAAAATTTCATCAGGTGACGATTTATCGGTAAACGGCATCTTTCCACCGGATTCCTCCAAATAACGCAAGATCATTTCTGCATCATCTGACAAACGTTCTTGTTTGCGCGGGAGCAGCGAGCCGTTTAGCGTACGGTCTTCTTTAACGCCGATAATACGCACGGTTTTCTCTTCGCCGAGGCGCGGCTCTTCTTCTCGCTCTGTTTCATGGACAAAAACACGGTACATTTCTGGCACTGTCAACATGAAAGAGCCGATTGGCAACAACCGGTATGCACGAGCTTTCAAGTCTTTGTTGAATACGTCTTCAGGGGCGGGAGCACAGAGTTCCAGCACAGTTTCTTCTGTCGCTAATCGTCCGTACAAATCGCCATAACGATCTGTACGCAACGTCATGAACAAATGATCCCCTTGTTTTGGCCATAATTCAAAAACTTGCGGAAGATCCGCAGGCAGAACATACACTTCGCGCGTTGTCCCGATGTCGACGACTGCACCTTCACGCTCTGATACTTTCAATACTTTCGCCCAACCGTAAACACTTGGCAAAATATGTGGAATCATCGGCGTAGCTGCGATGCCCCCTTGGCGGTTGCGGTATAAGAACACTTCAATTTCTTCCCCGACTTCCTGCCCTTCTTCAATTTCCGATGCATTCATGACGACTTCATCACCAGATCCATCTGTTAATACCCATAGGGAACTTGAACGGTCCTTAATTTTTAAAGTCGCTTTTAATCCTGGATGCAAACTCATATTGCAGCCTCCTTCTATTTAACTTTCTTTTTGGTCGTTCTTCAGCTTTTCCATGTCTTTAACCAGTTCCGGATGTTGTTCCAAAGTTTGAACCAAATCCGCAATCCGATCAATTGAATTCCAGCTCAAGTGATGTTCAATTCCTTCAACGTCACCATAAATCCGCTCTTCTTCCACACCAATCAGCCGAAGGAACTGCTCCAACAGATCGTGCCGTTTCAACAACCGTTTTCCGAGCTTCTGCCCTTTCGGCGTCAACACGAGTCCGCGGTAGCGTTCGTAGATCAAATAGCCGTCTTTATCCAATTTTTGCACCATTTTGGTGACAGATGAAGGCAATACCGACAGCGCCTCGGCAATATCCGATACGCGCGCGTATCCCTTTTGTTCAATTAATGCATATATTATTTCAATATGGTCTTCCATACTTGGAGTAGGCAAAGTCAGTTCCTCCCTCACATAACTTCTTACAGTTTACTATACCGTAACGGCTGAAACAACTGAGCCCCTATCGAGTATTAGCTGTTCTAATATTCTGGATGTTTAGCCTTTAAAAACCCGGGGTACATATTACTATCTTGATAGAAAGGTTAGGTGAAGAACACATGGCTCGTATTCTTTGGATTGTTTTAGCAGTTATTATTGTAATTTGGTTAGTAGGATTTTTAATGGACGTTGCTGGTGGTTTAATCCATATTCTTCTCATTATTGCGGCTATCATTTTAGTCATCAATTTAATTTCTGGGAAAAAAGGGTTATAACAGCTTCACAAAATAGAAAAAGGCTGGAGACATTTGTCTCCGCCTTTTTTTATTGTCTAATTTTTGAATAGACACAAGTATCTCGTAAACGTTTTTTCGAAATAGTATCATTGCGCAAAATGCCTTCCAATTCAAAATCCAGTCGCTCTGCTACTGCTCGGCTTCTGACATTTTCTGGGTCACAACGGATCTCCACCCGGTTCGCCTCGAGTTCTTCAAAAGCAAATCGAGTAATGCGATCCACAGCTTCAGTTACATAACCCTTACCTTCAAAGCGGTGATCGACCCAATAGCCGATTTCAAA
>JBFIXY010000128.1:0-5299 GCA_041605655.1 Planococcus sp. (in: firmicutes)
ATGTGGCCGAGTGAATCCCAATCGCTTGATTCGCCCAGTGCTAAATCTTCTGTTACCTCATCTTCGTCAATTTCCAACGCTTCCATAAATGCATTTCTATATTTTTCGATATTTTTCATCGTCTACTTCCTTTCCATCATTACTTTCGCTTGATCTATGTGAAGATCTTGTTTGTTTCTTCTATAAATAGTGAATCATAAATATTCTAATTGAAAATGATTATCACAACCAATTATAAGGCCTTGAGAAGAAAAGTCAATTAGAAATCGAAGCCGACTTGTAAGCTGATGTTAAACTCCGGCTTCTATTACGAATGGAAATTTAATGTGGACCGTTTCGTCGATAAAGTTCTATAAAATCAGAAAGCCACACCACAATGTTGCTGCAGCAGGTGTGACCATATATGGAATATAAATTGTCGTGTATTGTCGGAATCGCGTAGTATTGTTTTGCAAAAAAGAAGCAGGCAATCATGGATTTCCATGATTGCCTGCTTCTTTAATATTGTCCAGCTCTTTAAGCTAATGATATTGATATAATGGTGGTGCTTTTAGAGAATAAATTATTGAGCGTCGTCGCCTTCAACTTATTCACCTGCTGCAGAAATCTTATAAATCAGACCGCCATCAGTAGCGGCAACAAGCGCGCCATCTTCAGTTACAAGAATATCACGGAAACGTTGTTTTTCTTCCGTCAATAGACGCTCTTCTCCAACGATGGTGTCACCTTCAATAACGACACGGACAATATAGTTCGGCGCTAAACCACCGATAAACAAGTTGTTCTCCCACTCAGGGATTGCATCGTTATCATAGAATGACATACCACTTGGAGCACTTGTTGGATCCCAATAATATCTTGGTTCAACAAAGCCTTGCGCCTTGTGTTCTGAAATACCATCATTGACTAATTCCCCAGTGTACTCGATACCATAAGAAACAATTGGCCATCCGTAGTTAGAACCTGGTTTAATGATATTCAGTTCATCCCCAGCTTGTGGACCGAATTCAACAATCCATAAGTCTCCAGTTTCAGGGTTATAGTCTATCCCTTGAATATTACGATGACCGTAGCTGTAAATACCATCCAGGGCATTTTCATCTTCGACAAACGGATTCGACTCTACAGGTTCTCCGTCTTGTGTAATGTGAATGACTTTACCTAAGTAAGCATCCAAGTCTTGTGCGCGTTCGCGAATCGGATCATCTGAACGCTCACCCGTTGTTAAGAATAAGTTGCCCTCTTCATCAAAGATAATGCGTCCACCATAGTGTAAAGTACCCTCATATGCTGGGGTTGCTTGGAAGATGACTTCAAAATTTTCAAGTGAGGTTTCATCTTCTGATAAAACACCCTTACCGACAGCAGTTACCGTACCACCTTCAATGTCTTGAGAAAACGTCATAAACACTAATCTCGATTCATCAAAATCAGGTGCAACGGTTACATCAAGTAAACCACCTTGATCTTCGCTGTTTACTTCCGGTGTACCTGTGATTGGATCTGAAACAGAGCCATCTTCAAGGTTTACAATAAGAAGTTCTGCTGAGTCTCTTTGCGTAACAAGTAAGCGGTTTGGTTCAAACTCTTCCATACCCCAAGACACGCCAAGTCCCTCAACAACAGTTTCCACATTAAGTTCTGTTTCGGTCTTTACTGCAGGTGCTCTTGTTTGTTCTGGAAATGCCCGTTCAAACTCAGTAACTTTCGGTTCAGTTTCTGCACTTTCATTAGCGCCCTCGTCTTTACTTTCATCAGTACCCTCGTCAGCATTTTCTTCTGTTACAGCATCCGAGTCATCAGTCGGCTTTTCGTCTGAAGTATCATCATTTCCACATGCTGCCAGAGCCAATACAAAGATCAGCATTGTAAAGAACATTAATCTTGCCCATGTAACTTTCGTCATCGTTTTTCCTCCCCATTCCTAAATATTAAACTGAACACACACTAAATTCAGTCCCCTGAAACCCAGCATCAAAAATTGGTTAAGACTTTCATAATGATAACTAAAAATAAGATGGTCATCGTTAAAAGTGCACCTGACAAACTGTCCATACTGGCTTTCGCCAAATCGACATTCGTCATACAATGGGTAGAATAAATGGTATCAATGCTGAATAGAATCCTTTTCCATTGTAAATGTACTCTTCCCGTAAACTTACGTCAGCAAACCAATTTATCCAGCATAAATAAATCATTTGTAATGTTTGATTGTAAATATTAAATTTTTTTCCTTATTTTGGTGTAAGTCATCTTAAGACGCTGATTATTTAATGCACAGTAGTTCAGCCAGCTTCGAGCACATTGATGTGTGGAATGGTGAATTCTGTATCGTATGTTTTGTAGCTTCTTGTCAAAACTATTTAGAATTTCTTCTTTTCCTTCCCCTACAATTTATAGAGCTGAATAAAGTGGAAAAAGCACACCCGTAAAGCTGATGCCGTGGGTGTGCTTTTGTATACAATATAAATTGTCGCGTATGATCAGAGTTGTTTAGAATATTTTTGACACAAGGAGTCGTATTTTTTGTGCACACTTTTAAAAACCGAACTATTCTGATTCGAAACTAGATCATCCGTTTCTCATGTTGCCGCCGTAGCCGCAGCTGCTTCACTGGCCTTCACGCAATCGATCGCCACGACAAGCGCTATAAGCATGTGCTCCATTTCTTCATCAATCACTTTGATCTCGTATGTGTCGCCCCAGGTCAGCCATTGCTTGCTGACGGAACCGACGACGTTGCCATGCTGCAATACTTCGAAATCCATATCCCACCAGTTGACACTGACTTCAACTTCTTCAGCATCGATCGTATAGCGTGCTTTAAAAAAAGTGAATTCTTTTTTGATCGTCAACACTTCACGACCTTCCACTTCCACAAAAAATTTCGGCAGCAGGCTGAACACTTTTTTCGTGATCAATGCAATTTCCTTACGAGCCGGGTCCATGATAGTAAAGGTTTTCGGAATTTGCAGGAAGCTGCCTTCAATGTAATAGACATCCTGCTGCTCCTTGTCCTTCACTGTGAATTTGCCGCTTAGACTAAACACTTTCTGCTTCATGTAAAGCTGTTTCATTTGCTATTCCCCCTTATTCTTTATCAACTGGCTGATCAATAGGAAATCGTCTACAAAAAATGCCTATGTCCGGATCCTGCATCGCCAGCACCACATACTTCTCCCTATTCATATCCGTACCGATTTTAGAGAAGTTACATTCTTGTGTCCAACACAATTCTAGATATATAAAATATTAGATTAGGAATCTGCTAAAGCCAATAATTGGCTGGAATCTTTCTATTACCTCTATCCCTCATCCATACGGTATTGCGCCTTAATAAGTTTCAAGCATCCCTGTTTTCGTTCACATGCTAATCTTGCTTCAATTCACCAACCGAATTGCGCAGCATCTTTGTATTCAAAACAACTCATCATTCCACTACAGCTGATTAATGGTAATATATTGGTATTGTGCAGCGAATGGATGTGACATCGATGGAACTTAACAAATACACTTCCAAGGACCGGGGTTTTTGGAAAATCACGCTCAGTTTACTGCTCGCTTCCCTTTTTATCTTCACCAATATATATGCCGTGCAGCCGCTCTTGCCGCTGTTCGTCTCAGAATTTCAAATTTCAATTTCCAGCTCCAGCCTCGCGCTGTCGGCGACCATTATCGGCTTGATCGTAGGCTTGATCGTGCTCGGCTTTTTTTCTGACCGCAACGGCAGACGCTCTTATATTATTTTTGCGTTACTCGGGTCAGCGTTGCCTTTTTTCTTGCTGCCGTTCGTCGAATCGTTTACCTGGTTCGTTGTTCTGCGCTTTCTCCAAGGATTTGCGCTAGCAGGGGTTCCCGCTGCGGCACTCGCCTACATCAGCGAAGAAATTGACCGGAAAAACACCGGCTACGCAACGGCTTTGTATATTTCCAGCAATGCGCTCGGCGGAATGATCGGACGAGTGCTTGCCGGATATCTTGCCGATCACTTTACTTGGCAGCTTACGTTTCTCGGTTTTGGATTGTTCGGCCTTGTCCTGTTCGTTGCTGTTCTCTTGTTGTTGCCAAAATCCAGGCATTTCCGGCCGAGTGAACAAAGCTTCGCAAAAGACATCACAGGTTTTTTGTACCATTTGAAAAATCCTTCTTTACTTGTCGTTTTCGGCCTTGGTGCAGTGCTGCAAATTTCATTTACCGGTGTCTGGACGTATTTGCCTTTCCATTTGGAGGCACCGCCATTCTCGTTGCCGCTGCAAACCATTTCGTATTTCTTTTTCGCCTATGGTATCGGCGTCATCACTTCGCCATTAGCCGGACGCATTGCAGAGCGGTTTGGCCTGCGCACTGTGCGACGGGCCGGTGTATGGATCTTTTCGATTGGCCTCCTGATGACACTCAGTACGCAAGTATGGCTGATCGCAGTCGGTTTATGTGTCGCCTGTTTTGGGTTTTTCACCGCCCATTCGTTGACGGCCGCATCGGTCGGGCAGCAAGCCGACCACCACAAAGGCAGCGCTTCTAGCTTATACCTTGTCTCGTATTACTTCGGCGTCGCTTCCGGCAGTTCGTTATTAAGTCCGCTTTGGACCGCTGGCGGCTGGAACACTTTGGTGCTATTTACCGCTTTATTGCCTGTTTTCTATCTGTTCGCAATTTCGATATATCGTAAAAATGCCGCCTCGGCAAAGAGCTGAGGCGGCATTTATTCATGGCAATTCTGAAGTTCAATTTAGTTGAAATAAACAGCAAATGCGTTGTAACCAAAATAAACCACGAATAGCGATAACGCGGAAAATACGACATACTCTGCAGTTCCGCCTGTTTTCGTCGTTATCGGAAAACGGATGGTCATTTTGAATGGGAATAAAAGCTTAATGCCATTTTTCGTCGCCATATCCAGCACGTAATGGCTGACCATACCGACCAAAAAGCCTGCACTTGCAGCTTCATTTACCCCAAGCATGTTCAGCAGCATTGCCGTCAACACCAAGAAAAGCAGGCTATGCGTAAACGTTCGGTGGCCGAATAAAGTATTGATGATTTTCGACAATACCGGAAACGACCGGCCGATTTTGCTGCCTCCATGGCATATGTCCGGTAAAATTGCTCCGATCGTACCTGCGCATAAAAGAATAACCGGATCGTAATGGGTGATTTGGGCAAATGCTAAACTCGCAGCAATGCCTCCGATGATGTGTGTCTTTCCAGTCATGATGTGAGTTCCCCTTTTTCGTGTCTCTCTTTTATTATACTGAAAAGCGGGTATGATGAGGATAGAGAAATAAATTTTAAAGGAGTC
>JBFIXY010000129.1:0-5170 GCA_041605655.1 Planococcus sp. (in: firmicutes)
TGGGTGTGCCATCCAATTCTTCTTATGAACAAGTTTTTACAACAAATGATGCCGCTTATGGCGGCGAGGAACCGCGCCTTGAAAAGATACACAATGCGCGTGAAAAGCCGTGGGACGAAAAGGATTATTCCATTGCAATTGACTTGCCGGCATATACAATGAGTGTTTGGAAAACAAAAATAGATGGGAGTGGGCGAATTTGAAAAATAAAGTAGTTGCAATGCTGCTTGCCGGTGGTCAAGGCAGCAGATTGAAATCGTTGACATATAATATTGCAAAACCTGCAATTCCGTTTGGCGGAAAATACCGGATCATCGATTTTCCTTTATCGAATTGCGTCAATTCTGAGATTCACACGGTTGGAGTTCTTACCCAGTACCAGCCCCACATGTTGCACCGCTACATAGGGCTTGGAACACCATGGGATTTGGATAGAAGAAATGGTGGCGTTACCATGTTGACACCATACGCAGAAATGGATGGCATCAAATGGTACAACGGAACTGCTAATGCGATTTACCAGAATCTTACTTATTTAATTGAACAAGATCCTGAATACGTCCTCATTTTATCGGGAGACCATATTTATAAGATGGATTATCAGAAAATGCTGGACTTTCATAAGTCCCACAAGGCGGACGCGACGATTTCCGTCATTGAAGTGCCATGGAACGAAGCAAGTCGATTTGGCATCATGAATACGGATGCAAGTATGAACGTAACGGAATTTGCTGAAAAACCGAAAAATCCGGAAAGTAATTTGGCTTCAATGGGTGTGTATATCTTCAACTGGCAAAAGCTGAAAAAATACTTAACAATCGACAACGACATTGAAAATTCATCCCATGATTTTGGTAAAGACATTATTCCGTTGATGCTTGAAGCGAATGAAAAATTAGTTGCATACCCATTTAGTGGATATTGGAAAGACGTAGGGACTGTTGAGAGTTTATGGGAGGCGAATATGGATTTGCTGGATCCTCATTCAGGGTTGAACTTACACGATCCGGGATGGCGAATTTTTTCATCCAATAGACAATTGCCGCCTCAAGTGATAACAGAAACCGGTGAATTACAGGAAGTCTTCGTCAATGAAGGCTGTATCATTGAAGGGAAAGTCGAAAAGTCGATTATTTTCCAAGAAGTCCGCATCAAACAAGGGGCGTCCCTTTACGAATGTGTTGTCATGGACAGTGTAGTGATCGGTTCTGGCGCGAAGTTGGCAAGAACGATTGTTCCGCCTGATCTGGTAATCCCGGAAAACTTTGAAATCGGGGATCCTAATGGCGATATTGTCTTATTGACACAAGAAATAATCGATGAATGGAAAGGGAGTGCAAAAGAATGAAATTAGTTGCCATCATTGACGCTTCAGTAAAATTGCCTGAGCTGGAAGATTTGACTTTGTATCGATCGGCCGCATCCATTCCTTTTGCTGGAAGGTACCGACTCATCGATTTTACCTTATCCAATATTGTCAATTCAGGCATCAGCTCGGTAGGCGTTTTTCCCTCCTACCCGTTCGTTTCCCTGATGGATCATATCGGAAGAGGGAAAAGCTGGGATCTTGACCGTCGGAAAGATGGCTTGTTTTTCTTGCCGGTGTCTACAAAAGATAGTGGTCAAATGAGTGTTGGAGGGTTTGCAGCGCTAGAAGAGCATATGATCTTTTTCGAAAAAAGCCGACAGGAATATGTGGTCATTACAAACTGCTTTACCGTTTCCCAATTGGATTATGAAGATATGTTGGAATCGCATATCGAATCCGGAGCGGATATCACGGAAGCGGTAAGCGATGGCCAATCGCTGAGAAGTTACATCCTGAAAAAAAATCTGTTGCTTGAATTCCTGAAAACGTATCGCCAAGACCAAGTCTTCAGTGTAGAAGATTGTGTCAAACGAAAAAAGAACAGCTATAAATTCGGAACTTACGAATACGAGGGCTATTTCGCCATCATCGATTCAATCGATAGTTATTTCAAAGCATCAATGGATTTGCTAGAGCCTGAAAACCGCAAAAGTTTGTTTTTGCCGAATCGGCCGATCTACACGAAAGTGAAAGATGAGCCGCCTACACGCTATATGAAAGGTTCATTTGTAAAGCACACATTAGTGGCAAATGGGTCAACGATAAGAGGCAGTGTTACGGACAGCATCATTAGCCGCGCAGTCGTTATCAAGGAAAATACAAAAGTCGACCATTGCATCATTATGCAAAAATGCACGATTGAAGAAAACTGCGACTTGGCTTACGTGATAGCTGATAAACATGTCTATATTGAAGCGGGAACAGTCCTGAAGGGCACGAAGGAAGAACCGATCGTGCTGCGTAAAGGTGAACGGATTCTGAAGGAGGAAGTCGGATGAAAATTGTAATGGCGGCAGCGGAATGTGTGCCTTTTGTAAAAGCGGGAGGCTTGGCGGATGTAATGGGTGCTTTGCCGAAAGCGCTAGTGGAAATTGGCTGCGAAGTAACGGTCGTCTTGCCGAAATACAGTTTGATCCCACAAGAATACCAAAAAGACTTTACCCTTGGCGAAGAGGTGGAAGTGCCTTTTAAAGGAACCAACCACCGTTGTCGGACATTTAACTACCAAGTGAAGGGCGTTGATTACATCTTCGTTGAAAATGACGATTATTTTGACCGGGATATGATTTATCGCCAATCGGATGATCATACCCGCTTCGCCTTTTTAAGCCGCGCAGTGCTAGCAGTAGTTGAAACGCAGAGAGCGAAAGCGGATATTTTGCATTTGCACGATTGGCACACGGCGCTTATACCATTTTTATTGAAAAAAGATCCACGGTATGCAGCAATCAATGAGAAACTCAAAACCATATTGACGATTCACAATTTACAATTCCAAGGCAATGCGCCGAAAAGTGTATTAACCGATGAATATGAGATGGATGGGGCTTATTTCGAAGATGGAACGGCTGAATGGAAAGGCCGTTTCAATATCCTGAAGACGGGGATCTTGTTTGCTGATCAAGTGACCACTGTTAGTCCGACTTACCGGGATGAAATTTTGACTGCGCGTTATGGCGAAGGATTGGAAGTATTGTTACAAGAAAAAGGCGATAGCCTCATCGGGATTTTGAATGGATTGGATACTGAATTCTATAACCCGGCTACTGATTTGGCGATTGAAATGGAATACGATCAAGTTTCACTGGAACGGAAAGCGGTCAATAAACGCGCCGTCCAAAAAAGGTTCAACCTTCCGGATCGCGGGGATATCCCGTTATTGACGGTTGTGTCGCGTCTTACTAACCAAAAAGGCATGGACGTTTTGCAGGAGCTGCTGCCAAAAGTATTGGAAGAAAAAGACGTGCAATTCATCTTATTGGGATCAGGCGATGAAAAAATAGCACAGTTTTTCAGTAGTTTGGCAATGGACTTTCCCGATAAAGCTGCGGCTTATATCGGTTTCGATGAAGACCTTGCGCACCTTCTTTATGCAGGCGCGGATCTATTCCTCATGCCATCCCATTTCGAACCTTGTGGGCTGAGTCAGCTTATTTCCATGCGCTATGGGACCATCCCTGTCGCCAATAAAACAGGCGGCTTAAAAGATACGGTAGTGGAATACGATATGAACGCGCAAACCGGAAATGGATTTTTAAGTGATTTTTCTGCAAATGAAAGTTTTGAAGAAGCTCTGGAACGGGCTTTGGTGCTGTACCAAGACCAAGAACACTGGGGCATCCTTAAACGGAACGGTATGCAACTTGATTCGTCGTGGAAGCGTTCTGCGGAAGTGTATGCGGAGGTCTATAAAGCGATTGCCGAAAGGTGAGGATGGAAATGTTCAGTTCAAAAGAGTCGTTTAAAGAGAATTTTGCGATGCGCCTGGCACAACAGGAAGATAAAGACTCTCTTCATGCCGCTTATTCGGTCCTAGCGGCAATGGTGAAGGAATGGACATATTTGGACTGGGAAAAAACGAATCAGCGATATAAGGAAGAAAAGCATAAGCAATTATATTATTTTTCAATTGAATTCTTAATGGGTCGTATTTTGGGTCAGAACTTGTTGAATTTGGATACACATGGATTGGTGAAAGAAGGGTTGGAAGAGCTTGGATTCGATTTGCAGGATATCGAAGAGCAGGAGTCTGAACCGGGTTTAGGCAATGGAGGACTTGGCCGCCTTGCCGCTTGCTTCATGGATTCTCTGGCCTCTCTTCAATTGCCGGGTCACGGGTGTGGGTTGCGCTATAAGGGTGGATTGTTCACACAAGTTTTTCATGAAGGATATCAAACAGAGGAACCGACGGTGTGGATTGATGAAAAAAAGGGTTGGGGCATCAGACGCGAAGAATTATCATTGGACATCCCTTTTTTCGGCTCTATTGAATCCGACGCTGAAAGCATTCAGTTTAAACCGGTTTTAAAAGATGCAGAGTGGATTAAAGCGGTACCGTATGATTATCCGATTGTTGGGGCTGCGGGTAATACGGTCAACACGTTGCGGCTGTGGCAAGCGGAAGTTTCCAATCGACCATTGCCTATCGGCAAGCCTCGAGCACTTTATGAAGAGGAAACTGCGGCTGTGACGGACAGGTTATACCCGGATGCTTCTTTAGATGAGGGAAAAATATTGCGTCTGAAACAGCAATATTTTTTATGCAGCGCTTCGATTCAAACGATTATCAATCATCGTGACTGCCCTTTGAACGATTTGCCAAAACATGTTGCCATCCAAATCAATGACACCCATCCAGCACTGGCAATTCCGGAATTAATGCGTATCTTGATGGATGATGAAAACATGACTTGGGAAGAAGCATGGGGGATTGTGAATCATACAGTTTCCTATACCAATCACACAATCCTTGAAGAAGCGCTAGAAAAGTGGGACAGTTATCTGCTCAAACGATTGTTTCCGAGGATTTATATGATTATCGAGGAAATAGACCGACGCTTCAAGGAAAAAACACAGCAAGAAACTTGGGAGGACTGGCAACGGCAAAAGCTTTCCATTATCGAAAATGGCGTCGTCCATATGGCAACGCTAGCGGTTGTTGGTAGTTATAAAGTGAATGGCGTTGCAAAGCTCCACACCGAAATTCTGAAAATGCGGGAAATGAAAGAACTGAGCGAGCATTTTCCTCATAAATTTCATAACATCACCAACGGTGTTACCCATCGCCGGTGGCTTTTAAAA
>JBFIXY010000130.1:0-5170 GCA_041605655.1 Planococcus sp. (in: firmicutes)
ACCAAATGTCTTAAATGGTCCAAGAAAGCATCGGCCTCGAATGTCCGGTGCTGCACGCGTAATTGTTCAAGCAAATCACTCAAAGCATGCAGTTCGTCTTCGAACCAAGTTTTGAAAAACGAATGATGAACTTCTTCTGTCCCCGCGATAAACGTATCCCAGACTTCCATTAAGGAAATCAAATGGGCATAGGTACGATAAAACACTTTCCATTCACGTTCAAGCGGAACAAAAGACAAGGCGTTTTTCAGTCGACCTTCGAACATCTGTTCAAAATAAAAGTAATTGCGTGTTGTATAATCGGGAACCGGCTCTCGCCATACGCTTTTGATCAATTGCGTCCATTGTTCCGGCGAGCGTTTTTCTGCCAGCATCTTCAATTGATCGTTCGGCTGGGCGCGCCAAGCGGCAACCCATTCCGATAAGGAACCGATTTTCTGATACAGTGAAAATATGACCGCTAATCTGTGTCGGCACATATCTTGTTGTGGGCATGCGCAAACGGCATTCATTTTATCGAAATTCAAAACAACCTTCACCGTATGTGCATCTTTGACGATTGCTTCTAGTAAAAGGCGTTCCTCGTTAAATGACAGTATTTGTACGCCGTCGTGGCGCACTAAAAAGACTGCTTTTCGAACCATTTCCTCATCCAATTCCCTTGACGGAGTGAGTGATTTGTCGATAGCAGCCATATAATTGTGGATCGTATCATCGAATCTTCTTGCTAAAGACTGGACTGTAGCCATATGCATCGCTCCAAATAAAAACTTTCCTTCTATTATACGTTTTTAAAAGGGTGGCGTAAACGATGAACACCAAGTATTGTCTAGTTAAGCTTATTTCTGCTAATAAAAACGATGGAGAAATGGATGATTTAAGGAAGAAATGGATTCCAGATTTTAATTATAGTAAAAATATTTCATAAAATGGTATTTATTTGGAATTAATGGGAGAGTAAAGATTTATAAAAAGTACCGATAAGGAGATCTCAAATGGTTCAATCTTATATATTGGAAATTCCAGATATCAGCTATTTATTGAAATGGGAAAATGTGTTGGAATGGCAAGTATATGGCCCGGATCAATCTGGAAATTATGAGAAAATCAATTGGCGTGTTGAATCTTCTAGCAACAAAGTGATGTTGAAAAGTAATGAAAACCTAGAAAAGACGCAGAAAAATGCGGAAATTGATTTTTCAACGAATCGAATCATCATCCACAAAGGAAACATGAATGACAGTGAGTTTACGAAATTCCTGCAATTTTCACTGGAAAAAGCAATGCTCAGTACATCTGAAAGCGAGATGAATTTCATCATTTGTGCTAAAAAATCGCAAGAAAAAGTCTTTGGCATAAGGGGATAATCCTTGTGCTTTTTTATATCCAAAATAAGAAATTTATGATATACTAATTTTAGTAAGAATATTCAATCTTTTTTTACGAAAAGGGGGGAGTGAGATGCTACAAGTCAAATTGATGAAGCCTTTTTATACTAAAAAAGAAGGGCATTTGGTGAAGTTTGTGTTTGCCTATCAATATTTCTCAATCTTGAAAGATGATGAATTGTTCCACTTTATACCTGTAGAAGGAAAAGAAATCATCGTCAATTTAAATACTCTCCAAGTGGAAAATCTATCTGAGGTGTTCGTATTCCAAAAAGGCAATAGATTTATTCGCTTACCGCTTTACCAGCTATTGTTGGTATCCGATATTCACACACATTTACAAGCCATCCTTCAAGAAGAGAAGGCGGGGGTGAATGGCGTGAATGAACAAACGAGAGAAGAAGCGGAAGAAGCGATTCAGCTTCTGGAGAAGGAAAACTTTGACAGGATGATAGATTATGCATTAGAGACACATGACGAAGCCATGTTCAAAAGATTACTCGAACAGCAATTGCTTGAGAAACAAATGAACGAAGAAAAATTGCGTGAGAAACAGAAAAATGGAGGTTTTTAAAAGTGAAAGCAGCCTATGGATAAACGCCTGTCCGCACACAGAAAAATGGACAGGCGTTTTTATGTGCCCAAAAAGAGAAAAATCCTTACCGCTTTATAGCGAATAAGGACTTTTTGTAATTGGTTTAAGTTTTGGGTTATAGCAAAGTGACATAATTGATAACAAACATGACAAGTGCAGAACCGCCGATCCCCAATGCTAAATCTTCCCAACCTAGTTCAAGTAATTTATCAAAATTCATCTCAATCCGCCCCTTTGTGAATGTATTTATCTTTTGAGGATATCGACCGATAAATACGGCTTTGTGATATCTCGATGTCTTGTTTTTTATTATAAATGCATGCAAAATTATTATCATGAACAGAAATAACTAAATATTCTAAAATAGCTAAATATTCTATTTTGACGTAAGAGAAGCTTGTCATTAAAGGATTTGTGCTTCAAAAACTAGCAATAGAATTTATTTGGTATAGGTTAAAAGCATTAGTTGTTAGATGAAAAAAGAGTTGAAATCTGTCAATGTGGTAATGCGGTAGTATCTGGACTCGAGAAATCTTAGACTTTGTCTTAGCATTTAAAGCGGATAGCCTTGCAAATACGCGATGCATGCCAAATAGTAAAGGAAACGGTATGCTAGACAGGTACATAACTGAAATAGGAGTGGATGAATATGCGGACTACACCCAAACGACTGCAAAAAGGAGACACAATTGGCGTTATCTCGCCTTCGAGTCCACCTAACTTGGAAAAATTGAAAAAAGCATTACCATTTATCGAAGCATTAGGGCTTCATGTGAAAATGGGCAGATCGGTGGAAGCTGAGCGCGGTTACCTCGCAGGCGATGACGATGCGCGTCTTGCGGACTTGCACGAAATGTTTGAAGACCCAGCAATTGCTGGGATTATTTGTGCAGGTGGAGGGTTTGGAGCTTCGCGCATCGCAGATCGGATCGACTTTGGCATGATCAAGGAAAACCCGAAAGTGTTTTGGGGCTATTCGGATATTACCTTTTTGCATTCGGCGATTGGTCAATATGCGGATCTTGTGACGTTTCATGGGCCGATGCTTGCGTCTGACGTCGGTACGGACGAATTTCACGACCGGAGCGGACGAATGTTCGGCCAGCTTTTCGGCCCGTTCGAATTGCATTATACGGAAGAAGTATCACCGCTTAAAGCGCTTGTCGGCGGACAAGGTGAAGGGGAATTGGTAGGGGGCAACCTCGCATCAATCAGAAGTTCGCTTGGCACAAAATTCGAATTGGATACGAAAGGCAAGATTTTGTTGATCGAAGACACGGGGAAAGAACCATACCACGTTGATGAATTGTTGAATCACTTGAGAATGGCACGCAAATTCGAAGAAGTCGCAGGAATTGTCATAGGTGATTTCAAAAATGCAACGCCAAAAGATCCGCAGCATTCGCTGAGCTTGGATGAGGTGTTTGCGGATTATTTCGCCGATTTGAAAATTCCGGTAGTGAGCGGATTCAAGATTGGCCATTGCGAACCGCATTTCTCGGTGCCGCTTGGTGCTAAGGCGCGGTTAGATGGAGATGCACTCACGCTGACTGTTTTACCAGGCGTGGAGTAAGCAGAGTAACTGAAATATAAAAGGATTTTGATGGTTTACGGAAAAAGACTGATACAGCAAGGGCCCATTTTGTACAGCCTTTAAAAAGTGAAATGCTGTTGTAATTATGTTATAATTACTAGATATTGTTTCTATAAACAGAGAGGCGTGGATGACGATGGCATTTCAACCGCATGAAAAAGAAGTATCGGAATTTGTAGCAGCCCGCAGAATTGGCGAGTGGATTTCATTCACACGTAATGGCGTGGAAGTTAACGGAACCATTTTTAAAATTATGGACAACTCGGTGATTGTAGAAATCTCACCTGAAGACGCAAAAGAAATCGGTGCGGCATCAAATATGACCGTCATTTCGCATAAGAAATACAAAATCGTTTAATCGCTCTAAGCGAAATCCTACGTCAATGTGGGATGGAAATCGCAGGCATACTCGCAAAGGTCGAGATGCCTGCGATTTTTTTATGGATTGAAGTACGTAAAGTTGAAAAATATGTCAGTCTATTGGTTTTAAAGTATAGGATTTTTTGGTAAAATAAAGAAAGTAAATCCACTATAGGCGTTGAAAGGAATCAACCAGCATGATATTTGATTTTAGATTCTGGCATTATTTCACCCGACAAGGTGAATTGATACATAACTTACAAAATGGCGAAATGCGCCAATTCAATAAACGCCTCGGTTGGATCCTTACTTTCGGGATTCTTATTTTTGCGCTGCGCGAAATCTGGGGCATGAATACGGCTTCCTTAACGCCTTATCTAGCGCAAGGGCAGTGGAGTGAATATGCGTTGGCACGCTGGATTTCCCTTGCCGGGACCCTGATGTGGGCAGGAATCTACTTGGCGTTCCATTCGTACGGGGCAGCTTTTTTGTTCGCGAAATTCCTGAAAATATCTTGGCGGGCAGCTCTTGTCATGCAAACATATGTCGTGGGTTTGTTAATCGTTGAAAAAGCGTTGACATTCTTGATCTTTGCACTTGCCGGTTATACGATGTCGATTTCGTTGTTTTCATTTGGACCACTTGCAGCCACATTTATCGACATCCCGGTGCTGACTTATTTCTTTAACCAATTGACGATTTTCACGGCTTTGATTATCGCAGTCCAATACCGGTATCTCCGCAGTTTCACAAAATATTCACCGAAACTGATTTTATTCGGACTGATTGTACTGCATGTCCTTGTAGCGTTTGCAATTGCTTCGTTGAGTTACATACCGCTCAGTGAAATGCTAAGTGATTTCACAAGAGGGGGTTCTTCAGTTGAATAAATTCTTCTTTATCGGCCTTTCCATAGCGGTAACGGCTTTTATCTCAACAAATGCCCTTCTGTTATTCGGAGAAAAAAGCATCATTGCCAAAAATGTATACGTTAGCGAATACGAACAGGCCTACACAGCCAAATACGAAGAAACGCTGCCGAAAGAAGCGGTAGCTGCACCACTCTCCACTGTGCAGATTTACGTTCAAGATTCTCAAACCATCGAGCGCTGGTTAGTTGAAGAAGGCGATGCGGTTCAAGCTGGCTCCGAGCTTGCAGCACTTAATAAAGCCGAGTCGGAAGAGCAGCGAGCTCTATGGGAATCGGAAAAAAATGCTCTAGAAGCTGAAAAA
>JBFIXY010000131.1:0-5154 GCA_041605655.1 Planococcus sp. (in: firmicutes)
CTGTGTTGACGTCAACAAGTTCAAGTTTTCAGCCATTGTTTTAATTCGCCTCTTTATATTTATAGTAATTACTCGAAACTAGTGTAACATATCCAGCTCGTTGCGTGCTAGAAAGTCATTAATTTGCAAATACTTTTTGAATGCGTTCAATTGCCCAGTCCAGATCTTCTTTCGAAATGATCAACGGTGGTGCAAAACGGATAACTGTTTCATGCGTTTCCTTGCATAATAAGCCTAATTCTTTTAATTGTTCGCAATAAGGACGAGCAGCTTCTGTCAACTCCATACCGATGAACAATCCACGACCACGCACTTCTTTAATAGAAGGATGTTGAATTTCACGCAATTTCCCTACAAAGTACTCGCCAAGTGCTTGTGAGCGTTCAGCTAGTTTCTCGTCTTGCAACACTTCAAGTGAAGCGATTGATACAGCACAAGCTAGTGGGTTTCCGCCGAAAGTTGAACCGTGTGAACCTGGGTTGAAGACATTCAAGATTTCGTGGTTAGCGACAACACAAGAAATCGGGAATACTCCGCCACCAAGTGCTTTGCCCAAAATGTACATATCCGGCTCAACATCTTCCCATTCACAAGCAAACATTTTACCTGTACGTGCTAGTCCGCATTGGATTTCGTCAGCGATGAATAACACGTTGTTTTCTTCACAAAGTTGTTTGGCAGCTTTCAAGAAGCCTTCTTCCGGCATGATGATTCCCGCTTCGCCTTGGATCGGCTCAATCAAGAACGCAGCTGTATTTGGCGTAATTGCATTTTTCAATGCTTCCAAATCGCTATAAGGAATAATGTTGATGCCCGGTAACATCGGACCGAATCCTCTTCTGTAATCCGGGTCAGATGATAACGAAACCGCTGTCATTGTACGGCCATGGAAGTTGCCTTCGCAAGCAATGATCTCTGCTTTTTCTGCTTCAACGCCTTTTACATCATATGCCCAACGGCGTGCTGCTTTAAATGCTGTTTCAACAGCTTCTGCACCCGTATTCATCGGCAACGCCATTTCTTTTCCGGAAATCTTGCAAATCATTTCATACCAAGGTGCAAGCATGTCGTTATGGAAAGCACGTGAAGTCAACGTTACGCGGTCAGCTTGGTCTTTTAACGCTTGGATGATTTTCGGGTGACGGTGACCTTGGTTTACAGCGGAATACGCAGAAAGCATATCCATGAATTTATTGCCTTCTGGATCTTTTACCCAAACACCCTCTGCTTCAGTGATTACGATCGGTAGTGGATGATAGTTTGGTGCACCGAATTTTTCTGTTTGTTCGATAATGTCTTGTGTTTTTGTCATTTGAATTCCTCCTTTTTTAAAAAAGGCAGACTCTAAAGTCCGCCTTTTAAGTAAATAACCAATGTTTCTTAGTACATTTCAGAAGTTGTTTTTGCTTGCATGTGAAGAGCCAAGTAATCAGGTCCGCCTGCTTTTGAGTCAGTTCCGGACATATTGAATCCACCAAATGACTGATAGCCTACGATTGCACCAGTGCATCCACGGTTAAAGTACAAGTTTCCTACATGGAATTCTTCGCGTGCGTATTCAAGGTGCTCACGGTTGTTCGTGATAACTCCACCCGTCAAGCCATACTCCGTGTTGTTCGCAATGTCGATCGCTTCTTTGAAGTCTTTCGCTTTTGTAAAGCCGACAACAGGTCCGAAAATCTCTTCTTGCATAACGCGGTCAGTCGGTTTTAGGTCAGCGATAACTGTTGGGTTTACGAAGAACCCTTTTGAATCGTCGCCAGTTCCACCCGCAACGATGCGGCCTTCTTCTTTACCGATTTCAATGTAGCTCATGATTTTTTTGTACGAGTTCGAATCGATAACCGGACCCATGTAGTTAGACTGGTCAACCGGGTTTCCGATTGTCAACTCATTTGTCAATTCGATAACGCGCTCAAGAACTTCATCGTAAACGTCTTCGACGATGACTGCACGTGAACCCGCTGAACATTTCTGTCCGCTGAAGCCGAAAGCAGATTTTACAATCGATTGAGCAGCAAGTTCTAAATCGCCCTCTTTGTCAATAACCATTGTGTTTTTACCGCCCATTTCAGCAATCAAGCGTTTCATCCAAATTTGTCCTTCGTTCACTTTTGAAGAACGTTCAGCGATGCGAAGACCGACTTCTTTTGAACCAGTGAAAGAGATGAAACGAGTTTTCGGGTGATCCACTAAATAATCCCCTACTTCAGAGCCCGGTCCTGGAATGAAGTTGACAACACCTGGTGGCATGCCTGCTTCTTCAAGAACTTCAATGAATTTATAAGCTACAACTGGAGTTGTTGAAGCTGGTTTCAATAGAACTGTGTTCCCAGTAACCATTGCTGCAACAGTTGTTCCTGCCATGATTGCAAATGCGAAGTTCCAAGGTGAAATAACAACGCCTACGCCTAGTGGAATATAATCGTAGCGGTTGTCTTCGCCTGGACGGCTTTCAACTGGCATGCCATCTTTCATTTTAAGCATCTGGTGTGCATAGTAAGTCAAGAAATCGATTGCTTCAGCTGTATCAGCATCTGCTTCGTTCCAAGGCTTGCCTGCTTCTTTAGTCAAAAGTGCAGAAAATTCATGCTTGCGGCGGCGTACTATAGCAGCAGCTTTCATCAAAACATCAGCACGGACTTCCGGCTTCACCTTTTTCCACGTTTTGAATGCTTCAAGAGCAGATTGCATCGCTTTTTCAGCTAATTCTTTATTTGATTTAGAAACACGGCCGATAATTTCTTCTTTATCAGCAGGGTTGAATGAAACAATTTTATCTTCAGTTGTAATGCGCTCTCCACCGATAACCAATGGATAATCTTGCCCTAAGTAAGCTTCGACTGTCTTCAGCCCTTCTTGGTAAGCAATGCGGTTCTTTTCAATTGAATAATCTGTGAATGGTTCGTGTTTGTAGGGAATCATGTGAATCCTCCTTGGATTTAATATGAGCGCAAAAAAAATTTGCACTTATATTCTATTTACATATATAATAATGCAAAAGATTGTTGCATTAATCAAGTCTTTTCCATTAAAAAGTTCAAAATATTTTGAGGTGATTGTTTGAAAACTGTAGAAAAGGACTTATTGCCGTTTTATCATTTTGCTGCAGAACACGCAGCGGTCGGCATTCACGCGATAGATACGAAGGGAAAGACGATTTTCTATAATCAGAAGATGAGGGAAATCGAAGGTTTCGATTACGAAGAATTAGCTGACCGATCATTGCTCGAGTTATTTCGTTTCGACCATCAAGAAAGTACATTGTTGCAGGTGCTGCAATCCGGCAAAGCCGTTTTAAACGTCAAGCAAACGTACTGGAATCGAAAAGGCCAGGAAATTACCACAATCAATGACACCCATCCTGTCTTTGACGATAATTTTTTAATTGGCGCTATTGAAATGTCGCGGGATGTGACGAAGTTGGAAAAAGTCGTTTACCAGCCGCTGAAAAAATACGAGGAACCGATTACGTTTTCAAGCATTACCGCCACTTCAGACAGCATGAAAAAAGTGATTCAAACGGCGCAAAAAGCTGCAACATTAAAATTGCCGGTGTTATTAGTAGGTGAATCCGGCACAGGTAAAGAATTGATAGCTGAATCGATTCACTGGGCATCTTCTTCAAGTGGGCAGCTTTTCACTTTGTATTGCCACGGCACCGATAGTGAATTGATCGACCGGCTGCAAGAGGATTTGGCCGATACTCCTCATAGGACTGTTTATTGTGAACGCATCGATTTACTGCCGCTTCCATTACAGGCACACCTCTTGAAAATGGCAAAAGAGCTTTCCAACCAAAATACGTATTTTATCGCAAGCGTTGGTGAAGACCCCGTGGAGCTGATCGCTTCTCAAAAATTATCAAAGGAATTGTATTATTTCTTTTCAGCAATGACGATTCAATTGGAGCCGCTCAGAAATCGCAAAGAAGACATCTTGCCATTTGTGCAAGATTATCTTTCCAGACATCGCATGAAATTCGGTTCGATGGTGCGCAGTTTGACGAAAGAAGCGGAAGAAATGTTTTTAGCATATGATTGGCCAGGCAATTTAAAGGAACTCGAATTGCTGCTCGATGAAGCCACTTCCCTTTTGACGACAGAAGAGTCGCTTACAGCGGACTTACTGCCGCAGCATTTCAAATGGAAGACGGCGAACAAACACACTGCATCTCCGGAAGATTTCATCGTGCATTCCGGCAAGGATTTATTGCCGCTCGAAGATTATTTGCAGGAAGCGGAAAGTTATTATTTGAAAAAAGCGATGGACCTTCACGGAGGCAATGTCACAAAAGCCGCCGCTACACTAGGCATGAGCCGACAAAACTTGCAATACCGATTACGAAAAATTAAAAAAAACGAAGCGCAGACATGATGTCCGCGCTTCGTTTTTTATTGTGCGAAGAGTCTAGCTCAATCGCCTACACATTTCTTGTCCAGTTGCAGCAGTCAGATTCTTGGGTCGTAAGCTGATCAGCCTGTGTGACTGAAAACACGTCACTTCGGCTGCCCAGCTTTCGCCCTACGAATCTATACGGCTGCTTTCACTTTTCTTACTGTCCAGTTCCGGCGATCAGTCCCTCGGGTCATAAGCCGTCCTGGCTGTGCGGCTAAAAACACGCCGCTTCGCCAGTTCGTCTTATGCCTGTCGGGACTTTCTCAATCGCCTACACTTTTCTTACTGTCCAGAACGTTTGATCCACTCTTGCATTTTGTCTTTCAATGAGTTGAATCCTTCAGAATCGTTTTCGTTAACGTGTGACTGAAGTGATTGTTTTGGCTTTTCAGTGCGTTGAGCTGCTGGTGGCTGCTCTTGTAAAGCACGGATTGATAAGCTGATTTTTTTAGATTTCTCGTCAACTTCCAATACTTTTACGTTAACTTCTTGGCCTACTGCCAAGTATTCGCTAACTTCTTTTACATAGCCGTGAGTGATTTCAGAGATGTGGACCAATCCTTGTGTTTGATCGTCCAATGCAACGAATGCACCGTATGGCTGAATTCCTGTTACTTTACCTGTTACTGTGTCGCCTGTTTGAAAGTTTGTCATGTTATACCCGCTCCTAGTCTTATCTAAATTATCCTATACACCTATTGGCATCTGTATATTATAGCACAGAATAGAGAGCAGAGTAAAATCAATACATATTCA
>JBFIXY010000132.1:0-5096 GCA_041605655.1 Planococcus sp. (in: firmicutes)
CGCGTGTTAATCAGTGAAAGCGGTCTGCAAACCAAACAAGATGCGGCGTTTGTATTTGACCGTGGAGCTTCTGGAGTATTGGTAGGGGAAGCGTTAATGCGTGCAGCTGACCCGGGTCAGTGGATTCAAGAAGCCACTTCAGAGGAGGTGGCGGAATGACCAAAGTGAAGATTTGCGGTCTAATGAAACCGGAACATGTCAAAGCTGCTGGACAAGCAGACGCAATTGGCTTTGTTTTTGCCCCGAGCAAGCGGCAAGTCACGATAGAACAAGCGGCAAAACTTGCGAAACATGTACCGGCAGGGGTCGATAAAATTGGTGTTTTCGTCAACGCCAGCTTGGAAGAAATCGAACAGACGGTCCGTGAAGTGCCGTTGACGATGGTTCAAGTCCATGGTGACGAGCCGGATGAATTGGTCAAAGCGATTTCTGTGCCAGTCGTTCAAGCTTTCTCGGTGCGCAACGTTTCCGATGTTGAAAAATTGAACCGGTCGGTTGCTGATTTTATCTTGGTGGATGCTCCGGGTACAGAGTTTCGGGGAGGCAGCGGGCATGTGTTTGATTGGTCGTTATTGGACGGAGCAGACATCGATCATTCCCGGTTAATTGTGGCTGGTGGGTTGAATCCGGATAACGTTTCAGCTGCAATCGATCAGACAAAGCCGTTTATGGTAGATGTGTCGAGTGGAGTAGAAACTGAAGGCGTTAAAGATGAAATGAAAATAGAGCAGTTTATTCGAAAAGCAAAGGGTGATTCGATGCAGGAGACGATAGAAAAAGTTGGTTTTTTTGGTAAATACGGTGGACAATTTGTGCCGGAAACCTTGATGAAAGCAGTCAAGGAATTGGAAGATGCATATAATGAAGCAAAAGATGACCCTGAATTTCAGAAAGAATACGCCCATTACCTGAAAGAGTATGTCGGACGCGAACAGCCGCTGACTTATGCGAAGCGTCTAACGGAAAATTGGGGCGGGCCGAAAGTCTATTTGAAGCGTGAAGACTTGAATCATACCGGCGCACATAAGATCAATAACGCGATCGGCCAAGCGCTTCTTGCAATGCGTATGGGAAAACGCAAGATTGTAGCAGAAACCGGAGCTGGACAGCACGGCGTTGCAACGGCGACAGTGTGTGCATTGTTTGATTTGGATTGTGTCATTTTCATGGGCGAAGAAGACATCAAACGCCAACAGCTCAACGTGTTCCGCATGAAATTGCTGGGAGCGCGAGTTGAAAGCGTCACAAAAGGCAGTGCAACATTGAAAGATGCCGTGAACGATGCGTTGCGCTACTGGGTGACGAATGTGGAAGACACGCATTATCTAATCGGTTCGGCACTTGGTCCACATCCGTTCCCGACAATGGTAAGGGACTTCCAGAGTGTTATCGGAGAAGAAACAAAACGTCAAATCATGGAACATGAAGGACGTCTGCCGGATACGATTTTGGCATGTGTCGGCGGCGGGAGCAACGCCATCGGTATGTTTTATCCATTCTTGAAAGACGAATCGGTCCGATTGATCGGTGTCGAGGCAGCTGGAGAAGGGGTAGATACTGAGAAGCATGCAGCGACAATGAACAAAGGCACAGAAGGTGTACTTCACGGTGCGTTTATGAAGTTGTTGCAATCAGAATCTGGTCAAGTGCTGGAGGCTCATTCGGTTTCTGCAGGTCTTGACTATCCAGGAATTGGTCCGGAGCACGCTTATCTTGCTGACATCGGGCGTGTGGAATACAAAGCCATTACCGATGCCGAAGCTTTGGAGGCGGTCATTACGTTTTCAAGACTAGAAGGGATCATTCCGGCGCTCGAAACCGCTCATGCAATTTCACAAGCGGAGAAAACAGCGAAAGAAATGAGCGAAGACGAAATCTTGGTTATCTGCGTTTCGGGGCGCGGCGATAAAGACATGGCGACTTACGCGGATAAATTGGAGGGCTTGGCATGAATAGACTGTCTGTATTGAAGGAAAACGGTGAAAAAGCATTTGTGGCTTATGTTATGGCAGGCGACGGCGGACTTGACCGTCTTAAAGAGCAAATTCAATACTTGCAGGATGCCGGTGTTACGGCCATTGAAATTGGCATTCCTTTTTCAGATCCTGTAGCGGATGGACCGACGATTGAAGCGGCGGGCAACCGTGCTTTAAAAGAAGGTGTGACACTGGAAAAAGTGCTGGCTGAAATGGCGAGCTGGACATTTGAAGTGAAAGTGCCGCTGTTGCTCATGACGTATTTGAACCCGGTCATTAAATTCGGGGTGGAACGTTTCGTGGAACGAGCGAAAAAAGCAGGTGTCTCGGGCCTCATTATCCCGGACCTTCCATATGAACATCGTCAATTGGTGGAAACCTACTTGAAAAAAGAAAACATTGCCCTCGTTCAACTCGTCACATTAACCACGACGGAAAAGCGGCTTGATGCAATCTTGAAGGAAGCGGAAGGCTTTGTGTATGCGGTCACAGTAACCGGAATTACGGGAGCGAGAGACGAAATGTCGAATGACGTGCGCGAATTCATGCGCCGCGTGCGCGATAAAAGCCCAGTTCCTGTATATGCAGGTTTCGGCATTTCCAAAGTCCACCACGTCGATATGCTGCGCGACGATGTGGATGGCTTCATTGTCGGGAGTGCGATCGTCCAAGCTTTTTATGACAACAAAATTGATGATATCAAACCCTTGATAGAAGCGGTGACTGCCTCGAATCCGGTATAATTCCGGGGAGGAGGGAATTATCCATGTTCAAACCAGTCTCAGCACAATTTTTCGATGCGCCAACGCTGGAGTTGGCAAGTTCTCTATTGGGCCAAGTTGTTGTCCACGAAACGCCATCAGGAATCATTGCCGGTCGCATCGTGGAAACCGAAGCTTATTTAGGGGCGCTTGATCGCGCGGCCCATAGTTTTAATAATAGACGCACAAAGCGCACAGAAATCATGTTCGGCAAAGCCGGCAGTGTTTATACGTATCAAATGCACACCCATACCTTGCTTAATGTTGTAAGTGGGCCGGTCGATACACCGCAAGCGATCTTGATTCGTGCGGTCGAACCGGTAGAAGGCATCGATTTAATGGCGGAATTGCGCGGTGAGCATCTACCGATCAAACAGTGGACGAGTGGTCCAGGGAAGTTAACGAAAGCGATGGGCATCACGATGGACTATTACGGCCATCATTTTTCTGAGCGACCTCTGTATTTGGCTGAAGGTGAACCGGTCCATGCCATTGCAAAAGGACCGAGAGTCGGAATCGGCAATTCGCAAGAAGCAGTTCATTACCCCTTCCGTTTTTGGGAGCAGGACAATCCATTCGTTTCTAAATATCGCTAATGGGTGTCTGGAAATAAGCCTTTACCAAAGATGAACTTTGGTAAAGGCTTATTTTTTGAATTTTGAAGCATGAAAATCGGGGCAGTGTAATGGGGGGACCTATATTTAACAGTGTTTATCTTTTGATCATAAGTATATTCGTAATTGATAATGCGATATAAATAATAAAATGTATATAATTTTAAGTTGAATAGTACAATTAGCACAAGAATATTGATAGATTGAAGTGTATAATATACCCATATTGGAAATAATCAATAATTAGTACATATTCCAAAAGGCAAATTCATCGAAAGGTGAAGACGCAAAGTTACAGGCCTAAAGCAATAATGGTGATGGTGGCTGAACCGCTGGAGAATGTTGGGAGTAAACTTATATAAGTTTCATTTCCATCTCTTCCTTGTTTTTATCACAATGAGAAAAGGGGAGTTTTTTTATGTCAATAATCACGAAGAAAAGTTACAAATCACTAGTAAGCGCTATGTTACTTGGAGGATTTATCGCAAGTGCAGGAGTCAATCCGGTTTATGCAAATACGGATGATAATGTAGTTGAGGGTGAGTCGGATGAAGTAGTCGAAACACAAGAACCTTCATTGGTGCCAGGAGATTTCTTTTATTTCCTGAAAAAAATTCAAGAAAACCTACAATTGGCTTTTACATTCAATGAAACAAAAGAAGTAGAACTGTTAAATGCATTTGTTGAAGAACGTATTTTAGAAGCTACCGCTTTATTTGAAAATGGTGAAGTGGAGTTGGCGAATGAAATTCTTCAACTTGCGATTGACCAACAAGAGGAAGCTATCGCTAAATATAACGAAGTAATAGCAGATGACCTTGTGGAAGAACCGACGCCTACGGAAGAAGAGGACACAGTCGAAGTGGAAAGTCCTGTTGAAGAAGAGGCATCAGAAGTGGATGCAGAGACTGATGAAACTTTGGTGGATGAAGAATCGCCGGTATCTGATGAGGTTGTAGAAGGACCAGTTGTTGAACAAACAAAAGAAGATTTAGCACGTGCCATATTGATCGAGAAGTTTTCGTCCAATCTTTTGGCGTTGCAAGCCGCATTGGAAAAAGTGGAAAACCCGAAGGCGAAAGAAGCATTAGCGAAAAACGTTTTAAAATCCATAGAGCGTCTAAACAAAAAAGTAGAGAAAAAATTGGCGAAATTAGCTAAAAAAGCAACAGAAGCAACGCCGGAAGAATCAGAAACTGAAGATGATGTTGTCCAAGAAGAAAATGAGGAATCGACTGAATCAGATCAAGAAGTGGACTTGGAAGCAACAGAAGTGGAATCAGAAGCGACTGAAAATGAAACAGACACTGAAGAAGTAAAAGAAGAAGCGGAAAAGGTTGTAATCCCAGCTGTTGCAAAAGAAGTAGGGGCAAAAACTTCGGCTGCTAAAGCGGAAGCTAAAAAAGTTGAGGCTGTTGAAAAAGCAGAGCAAGCAAAAGCGAAAGCTGAAGCGAAACGTCAAGAAGGTGCTAAAAAAGCAGAGCAAGCAA
The DNA here is from genome assembly GCA_041605655.1 of Planococcus sp. (in: firmicutes). Classification (GTDB taxonomy): domain Bacteria; phylum Bacillota; class Bacilli; order Bacillales_A; family Planococcaceae; genus Planococcus. The sequence goes on from JBFIXY010000132.1 coordinate 4,842, forward strand.
AAGCGAAAGCTGAAGCGAAACGTCAAGAAGGTGCTAAAAAAGCAGAGCAAGCAAAAGTGAAAGCTGAAGCGAAGCGTCAAGAAGGTATTAAAAAAGCAGAGCAAGCAAAAGCACAAGCTGAAGCGAAGCGTCAGAAAGAAGCTAAAAAAGCGACTGAAAAGAAAGACGCAGAAGCGGACGATGAGCGTGAAGAAGAATCGGATTCTGAAAAAGGCGATAAAAACGAAGATGCATCGAATAAAGGAAAGAAAGATA
>JBFIXY010000133.1:0-5054 GCA_041605655.1 Planococcus sp. (in: firmicutes)
ATAGAATTAAATAAGATTGTCGCATGTTTAACTTCAACAAATGTTTCCCAATGCGACACGCTAGCGAAAAGAACCGCGTGGGAATCAAATATTGATGTCAAAATGAAAGAACTCTATGTAAGAAATATTTTAATTAAAATCAATGAGTTAAAAAAGATAACAGGCTCTAAAACAGAGTCATTTTCTTCAACGCCTTCAAACTATTTACCTCAGGCATTGGCCCTAAATAATATTGCATACACAGCAACAGAGCTTTCCACGTTAAGTCCGACATTAATAACGAAAATTATCGCTGCAGGTGAATTGAACGTTGAAATGGATGTTGTTGGGACAGCTAATAATAGCCCAAAAGCAATAAGTAGTGTTTTTAAGATTAAAGTGCCAATTTCCTTTTTAAACCAGAATACAGTCAACACGATTCAACAAACAAATATTCCAGGAACAAAAGATATTGCCTATACAGATATTTATAAAATCACTTCCCCAAGCCGGTCTTGTAGCTTATTATTGACGAATCTTACATCCATAAAAGAAAACGCGCCTTATGAATGCAAATTGTCAGGCACAGAAAAATTATCCGATTTCATCACTGCCTTAAAAATTGCAAACGTGACACCGAAATTGAACCCGAAAGACTTCTGGGTTCACGTAGACAATTTTGAAAATAATGTATGCGATAGAAATTGTAATAATATAGACTTTTCAAGTGTGAACGTCGTAGTGAAAGCCACTGATGTCGGAGCTAGGAATAATATGAATAATATGGTGAATGCCAATTTAGTAATCGATGGCTCATTAAACGTCGATAATAACTTAAACAATTTAGGCGAGAGTCTTCCGAACACTACAAATCAATTAAACCAATCAATTGTTGTAAGAGAATTGGAAGTTATCAATAATGTGCAAAACATGAAGTACACAAACTTGGTAGTATTAGGCACACAAACCGGTACAAAAGGAAAATTAAAAGTTGGTGGTAAATTAGATATCGAAAACCGTTCGCAATTATGTCTGGACATTGATCGGATTTCCAAAACAGATTTGGATATAATCGCCTCCAAAGTGGATGTGGCAAGCGGAAGCAAAATTGTCTATTACTCAGCAATTCCTACGAATGTATTTGTACTACCGAACAAAACAATAGGAAATACGACAGAAGATCGGACGAGTTTATATGTTAAACGAGAAAATAGCTATACAAACTTTTTGACCACATGCGGAATTTCAGTAAACAGTCCGCAGTCCATTTCAATTTCAACGCCAAGCGCTAATGAGACAGACTTTAAATTTGAAGTTAATTATTAATTATCATTTTGTTTAAGTTATGTTGTACCTCAGTTGAAGAAAGAATCATCAATTAAATAGGGGGTTACGTATTGATAAAAATTCTATTTTTCATCATCATATCAGCCGTAGTAGCAGCAATAGCAGTTTTCGGTTTTAAATCAGTTCCAAAAGCGAAGAAGATGACGATCGCTGGTGGAGGTATCGTAGCCGCGGGCATTGCAATCTTACTGCAATCGTCGTTGTCTTTAGTAAGTGGTCTACTCGCTTTAATAGCTGTATCATTAGGAGCGGTATTTGCTTTTATGAAAATTCTCGAAAAAGAGAAAGAAGAAAATTTGCGTTTAGCTGAAGAACGGAAAGAACATCGTCGTTCGTTGATAAAACCGGCAGCTATTGAAGAACCTGTGCTCAGCGACGCATCAAAATATAGCGAGAATGACTATGCAACTGAAGAAAAAGAAAAACCAGTAGAAGAAGTTGAGCCGGAAAAAGAAACTGTACCTCCAAGTTTCGGCATGCAATCGATGGGGTCGTTGGGAAAGGGGCGTTCACGTGAATAATAAAGCATTTGGTTTAACGTTTGCAGCAGTCCTGTCATCAGGGCTGCTAATATTTGGAGCTTCAAACGCCGGAGCATATGCAGTCGATACATGGATTTTCCCAGCCCAAACCTTCGGCGACAATACATATATCGGTACAACCGACGTATCTAATATGGAAGTGACGCAAGCGAAATTATTGTTTGCTAGTCAAACAGAGACATGGCGTTCTACTTCCAATTTACAAGTGACTTATCAGGATGCAGTAGCAGATTATCCGCTTGACACGGTTGACATTCTTTTAGACGAAACACTTTTAAATGCTGAAGATGGTACGCAAAACGACTTCCGCTTCCAATTGTCGCCTGACACAACAGCGGCATTTCTTGCAAAACAGTTCCCGGTAGCCACATTTTCTGAAGCGGACGTTAACGCGGTTAATAACAAATTGGCCGCAGCGCTTTCAGATGGACAAGTCCAGACCCGAGTTACCATTAGCGATGATACATTAGCGGTCGACCGCGAAGTAATTGCTTCTGCAACTTTTACTCATGCAATTGGAAGCGCTGAAGGATCACTTATAGCTAGTGAGCTTGATGGCTTCGTAATTGAACCAGGTATGCAATTTTCGTTCCTTGAATTTATCGAAACTCTACCGCTTATTGAAATAACCGATGAAGAACTTACACAAATTGCTTCAGCTATTTATTCTTCTGTATTGCAGAGCAACCTTTCAGTTAACGAGCGCAGTATCGGTTCAGCTGTTCCGTTATCCGTTCCAATCGGCCAAGAAGCAGCGATCAATCGCCAATTGGATATCGATTTTGTATTCACTAATCCGAACGAAAGCTCGGTAGCACTTAATGTGACACTCGACAATTCAGCCGTAAAAGCGGAGCTATCCGGGTTACCACTCGTTTATGACTATGCGATTCAAACAGGTGCTGAAGAAAAAGTCAAACCACGCCTGATCAAACAATACAGTGCTTTTGTAGCATCCGGCAAAGTAGTCAAAGAAGAAGGCCGTAATGGAATGCGAGTGAATGTATTGCGCATCATCTCTGTAGATGGAAATGAGCTTGAAATTGAAGAAGTTTCAACCGATTTTTACCCTCCAGTCTACAAAGTTGAAGTATACGCGTTGCAACAAGCTGAAGTTGCTGGAGAAGGAACTCCGCAATTTGGGGATTCAGATTTTGTCGATACTAACGGTGATGGCATTCACGATACACCGACGACGATTGTAACGCCGCAGCCTGGAGATGTCGATTTTGTTGACTCGGACGGCGACGGTATTCACGATACCCCGGTAGTGGTCGTAACACCACAGCCGGGTGATTATGATTTTGTCGACTCGGACGGCGATGGTGTCCATGATACGCCAGTTATTGTGAACCCAGCACCGATTATTGGGGATCCAGATTTTGTAGACGATGATGGAGACGGTTTACACGACAGACAGCCGCCGGTCGCACCGACGCCATCACCTGAAGAAAAACGCGATAAAGGCGGAAATTTAGTTAAGCCTTAACGGGTTTTGAGGAGGAATTAGTATGGCGAGAACTCGGAAACGGTTAGGGGATATATTGATCGAATTGGGATTGCTGACAGAAGCAGATCTCCAAGGAGCCCTCGCAAATAAGCAGCACGACCAAAAATTGGGTGATACGCTCGTACAGCGGGGCCTAATTACAGAACAACAATTGATCGAAACACTTGAAGTGCAACTTGGCGTCCCGCACGTATCGTTGTATCGCTATCCTTTTGAACCGAAATTATTCAACGTCGTACCGAAAGATTTTGCGAAGCGTAAGATGTTGGTGCCGCTGAAAACGGTCGGCGATAAACTATACGTGGCGATGACGGATCCAACCGATTTTTTCGCCATCGATGATTTGCGGTTAACGACGGGATTTCAAATTGAACCGGCAATCGCTTCAAAAGATGACATCATGCGGACAATTTCTAAATATTACGAAGAAGAATCGTATGATGACATTCTTGAAGATGCTCCGAAATCAAATGAACAAGAAGAAGAATTAAGAGATATCGATGCACCGATTGTACGGCTTGTGAACCAGATTTTATCAAACGCCGTGTCTATGAAGGCAAGTGATGTCCACTTAGACCCTCAAGAGAACAAAGTTCTTGTGCGTTACCGGATTGATGGCACATTGCGCACCGAACGCATCTTGCCGAAAACGATGCAGCAAATGGTCACCGCTCGATTGAAAATCTTGGCGAATCTGGACATCACTGAAAACCGCATCCCGCAAGATGGTCGTATTAAGACGCAAGTTGATTTCCGAGCAATTGACTTGCGGGTGTCGTCGCTACCGACAGTGTTCGGCGAGAAAATCGTTATGCGAATTCTCGACTTGAGCAGCAACTTAACGGATATCAATAAACTTGGATTTACTGAATTGAACATGAAACGATTTATGGAAGAAATCGATATACCGAACGGGATTGTGTTGATTTCTGGTCCAACTGGTTCCGGTAAATCGTCAACGCTATACGCTGCACTTAATAAATTGAATAGCGAAGAAGTCAATATCATTACAGTTGAAGATCCCGTCGAATACCAGCTGGAAGGGGTAAATCAAATCCAGGTGAATACGAATGTTGGTCTAACATTTGCTGCTGGATTGCGTTCCATCCTTCGTCAGGATCCAGACATTGTTATGGTAGGGGAAATTCGCGATAAAGAAACAGCTGAAATTTCCATTCGCGCCTCATTAACAGGACATTTAGTTCTCAGTACAATTCACACGAATGACTCTGTTGCATCGATTACCCGCTTAATGGACATGGGCATCGAACCTTTCCTCGTAACGGCGTCGTTAAATGCAGTCGTTGCGCAGCGGCTTGTACGAAGAGTATGCCGAGATTGTCGTGAGATTCAACCGGCTACGCCGAGAGAACAGGAAATTTGTGCGAAACGGGGCATCCATTTGGATTTCGTTTCACGCGGCAAAGGCTGCTCGCAATGCAATATGTCCGGTTATAAAGGACGCTTAGCGATTCACGAAGTGTTAGTTGTTGATGAAGCGATGAAGACAGTTATTAACCGAGGTGGAACTGCGGCGGAAATTCACGAAATCGCCGTCCGCAACAAAACCGTATTTCTAGTTGATGATGGTCTATTAAAAGTAAAGGAGGGCATGACGACGACCGAGGAAGTGTTACGCGTCGCCATGATAGATTAGCTTATGACTACTACTACAA
>JBFIXY010000134.1:0-5007 GCA_041605655.1 Planococcus sp. (in: firmicutes)
ACATTTTTTAACGCCGCCCAATAAGCGATTTCACCCGGGCCTCCCACGAACGCCAAAACCGGAAATACCATTTCTTGCATAAGCGGTCGAGTCACCACATTATTGCTGAGGTTCTCAGGATTCGTTCTTGCGACATCCAACAACTCATCTACGGTGTATTCAACGCCAGCACCTTTGCCGATGAAGCGGCCCTCTTCTCTTTGAAGAAGGATGCGTTCGCCTTGAACGGTTACAAAAAGATTCGCGGCATTTTTTTCCGCCCCGACTATTGCCGGGTAACCGGCTTTCTGCAATTGTTCTTCAGCATCAACTGCAGCGTGTGCGATCTCTCCGGACTGTCGAATCATCATTTCGAAATAAGGCGCTTCATATTGACGAAGCGCTTGGTCGGCTGCATCGATATAAAGCAGCCCCTCTTCCTTAAAGAAGTGGTTCAAAAGGAGAGCAAAGAAATCGGTATAGCTAGATGACTTTTCTAAATGGGAGAAAGCTAGCTTTTGCAGCGCTGTACTATGCTCAGTCTCCGGCAGGCTGCGAAAATATTCTTTCAAATAGGATTCAATTGTCGATTTATTCAATTGCACGTTCGAAGCTGAATTTTTTCCATACTCACTATGCGGAACATTCAATTTGTCGAGACGCCCGTTTACATCACGGTACAAATGGCTGATTTCAGCCAGGTCATGATCTTCGCCCGCGATCCAAAACACCGGCACAACCTGCGTACCTAGTTCTTCTTCAGCTTGTTTGGCAAGCAAGATGATCGAAATTGCTTTATGGACGGTATACAAAGGTCCTGTCAAAAGCCCCGCTTGCTGACCAGCAACAACAACCGGTGCGCCTTCTTCAAAAGCAATCAAATTACTCTCCATTTTTTCTGTAAGGCCATGAGGGGTCATATAATCACGCAATATACCAGAAAGCCTTATCCGGTCTGCAGTATGTTCTTTCAACTTGTGATAACGCTCTTGTATTTGAGTCACTTCCGGTTTATACGAAAAAAACTGTTCGATTGCAGGTACGCCATTTATGTAATCGCTCATCAATTTAGTAGCCGGTGCTATATAGTGTTGCTCCATATTCATTTAGAAATGTCCCCTTTTCCGTTTGCATTTAAACTCAACTATAGCAAACCTCGGCGTCATTTAAAAAAAATAAGCTTATAAGAATACCTCGGCTATTCGGCCGGGCTGTCTCATAAGCTTAAAAAGATAAAAAGTCATTAAGTGCGATTGTAATGCCCGCTATCCAGATTGCACTGTAAGCTATGCTATACAACAAAAAATAAAGGCGCCATGTTTTACGGCCGAATTTCAGAATTTCTATTTCTTTCGACTTTTTCCATTCGGCAATAAGCATGGCGATTGCTACGACGAGCGCTGTGGAATAGGAGATAAAAGTAGCGTCAAAATTCCATAACGCACCAATCGCAATCGGAACCGAAAAGAACAGCAGGAAAGTGGTGAAGTCTGCAGCTAGGCCAATCGAGCGATAGCCCATTCGTTTTCTTGTAAAAAATACGATTAATATAAATGCAGTGGCAGGGGCAAAAATAAATAAGGCCCCGAGTGAATATAAAATTTCCATTATTAAACCTCAGCTGACTTCAATAAATTATAGAATGTTTTTAATACAGGAAGATCGACTGGTGAACGCATGAGCGTATAGCCGATAATGGTATCGACTTCCATTTTTCTACCAGCACGCTTATCGGCCAGCATCGATGACGTGTTGCCAGCTGTCGAAGCACAAAGAGAGGTCACTTCTTCAAACGGCAGCAGGGAATCGATATCAGGAAATGCTTTGTATAGCTCCGTATACAAGTCCTTCATCAATTCATATGCATAAGGATTTGTCAGCAATTCTCCGTTCTTGACTTCCAACTGTGCTGTCAGCGGATTGATGATGCTATTAAGCAGCACTTTCCGGAATAACATGCGATCGGCCTCATCATGCCAGCTGGTCCAAACTCTTCTTAATTCGAGCAAAGGCATAAAACGTCTTTTCTCGCCTCTCAGCAAAGCTAGATTTAATATCCCTTTTCCAGTATGTTCAATTTCGTTGTCGCTGACACGGATCACCCCATGCTCGACACTTCCCGCAGCAATATTCTCCTGCGGCATACGTTTCAAGTATTCAAGATGCAGCATGCCGTTTTGAAGAAAGACGATCGGGTTCGTCGGGCATTCTTGATTTAGGACCGGCAACATTTCTTCTAGTGCATCGTATTTAACTGCTAGCATCACAATCGCATGTCGATTGATGTGCTCCAGCTTTTCAGACGCTTCGACTACATAGTAGGCACTGCCTCTTTTAATGCCTTGCTCGTTGATTAAATCTGCCTGTTCTTTTCGGTGTGTGATGAGTTTGACACTAGCTCCTGCATCACGCAGCATGCAAGACATCAGCATGCCGACAGAACCTCCGCCAACTACGACATATTCCATAACAACCCCTCCTAGTCAGAATGGTTTCGCTTTCTAAAAGAAGCCTGCCTATGCCAGGCAGGCTTCTAGTTGAATCTTATTATACAGGAGTAATGGCATGTTTTCGATATGGCAATGGCAATTCTTTTGATTCATAGAATGACAGGCGTTGCGACAATACATCCCGTAATTGATGGGGAGCCACAATTTCATCAATGATCAATTCAGAAGCCAGTTTGTAAATATCGATTTCCTCTTTATACTCGCGATGTTTTTCTTGGACATACTTGATACGCTCTTTCGGATCTTCAATCGCTTCGATTTTGTTCGAATATACGGCATTGACGGCTGCTTCTGGTCCCATAACCGCAATTTGTGCAGTTGGCAGCGCAATGCAGACATCCGGTTCAAAAGCCGGACCCGCCATTGCGTACAAGCCAGCGCCGTATGCTTTACGCACGATGACTGAAATTTTAGGTACAGTCGCCGAACTCATAGCAGCAATGAATTTCGCTCCATGGCGGATAATGCCAGCGCGTTCAACTTTCGTACCGATCATAAAGCCTGGTACATCGGCAAGGAATAGAAGCGGAATCGAAAATGCGTCGCACAGGTTGATGAATTTCGCACCTTTGTCAGCTGAGTCTCCGAACAATACGCCGCCTTTGACTTTCGGTTGATTGGCAAGGATGCCGACCACTTGACCATCAATGCGCGCAATTCCCGTGATCAGTTCTGCCGCGAACAATTTCTTGATGTCGAAGAAGCTTCCTTCATCGACCAATTGATCGATCAGTTCATACATATCAAATGGAGCGTTTTGATTCTCCGGAATAATCGCTTCAAGCGTACGGCCTGCTTTTGCTGCCTTCGCTTCGATTTTTTCCGGTTTGACCGCAAAGTTCGCAGGGAAGTTTTGCAAGTAACGGCGCGCTTCAGAAATTGCTTCTTCTTCAGTCGCTACTAATACGTCGCCGACGCCGCTTACTGTACAATGCATACGCGCTCCGCCCATTTCCTCAAGCGTCACTTTTTCACCGATAACTTTTTCAGCCATACGCGGCGATCCAAGGTACATTGAAGCGTTGCCTTCAACCATGATAACGATGTCACAAAATGCAGGAATATAAGCTCCCCCTGCTGCAGAAGGTCCAAATAACAAGCAGACTTGCGGCACCATGCCGGACATTCTTACTTGATTATGGAAAATCCGCCCCGCACCCCTACGGTTTGGAAACATATCCAATTGATCGGTAATTCGAGCACCCGCCGAATCGACCAAATAAAGCATCGGCACTTGCATTTTTTCAGCTGTTTCTTGAATGCGAATGATTTTTTCAACTGTACGGAAGCCCCATGATCCGGCTTTAACAGTCGAATCATTAGCCATAACACATACTGTTTGCCCATTCACTTTACCGATTGCCGTGACAACACCATCCGCAGGCAAATCGCCGGCTTCAACATTGGCAAAGCGACCATCTTCTACGTAATTCTCATCGTCAAAAAGCAATTTCAAACGGTCGCGAACGAATAATTTATTGCTTTCTTTCATTTTTTCGTGATATTTAGGCTGACCGCCAGCAAAAATCGTGGCAAGCTTTTGCTCTAAACGTTCATTATACCCCGTTGTTTCGGTTGTTTTAGTCATTTTCACCTGTCCCCTTTGCATAAAAAAGCTCTTTACTCAGCGAATGTAACCAATGTTTCTTCTTCGTTTACGAAACTACCTGTTTCTACATGGATTTTCTCAACCGTGCCAGCAACTTCAGCTTCTACCGGGATTTCCATCTTCATCGACTCAAGCATGATCAATGCTTGCCCTGGAGTTACTGATTCACCTTCTGCTACTAATACGTTTAATACAGTTCCTGCCATTGACGCTTTCAATTCTTTCATGATTTTTGTTCCTCCTTTGTTTTTTCCATCCATTCTGGCAGCACTGACGTTGCATATGCTCCTGAAACAAATTGGTCTGAACCGATGAATTCGCGGAATAACGGCAAATTCGTTTTAACACCTACTATATTCGTTTGATTGAAAAAGTTCTGTGACTTCTGTAGAGCGTCCGCCCGGTCAGTTCCTGTGATGATGACTTTCGAAATCATCGGATCATAGAACGGGGTTACCGTATTGCCTTGCTCATAACCGGTTTCAATACGCGCGCCTTCTCCCCACTCCACCGTTTGCAAAAGACCTGGCGATGGAAAGAATGTTTTCGGATCTTCCGCGTAAATGCGGTATTCGATCGAGTGGCCAGTCGACTGAATGCTGTCTTGCTTAGGCAATGTTTTACCAGTCGCTACATTAAGCTGCCATTCAACCAAATCGTATCCGGTCACTTCTTCCGTGACCGGATGTTCCACTTGAAGCCTCGTGTTCATTTCAAGGAAATAAAATTCGTTGTTCGCATCCACTATAAATTCGACAGTGCCCGCGTTTGTGTAATTGACTGCTTTTGCCGCTTTTACAGCAGCATCACATAGACGCTGGCGAACTTCTTCCGGCAGATCCGGTGATGGCGATTCTTCAATCACTTTTTGGTTGCGTCGCTGAACCGAACAATTCCGCTCGAATAAAT
>JBFIXY010000135.1:0-4990 GCA_041605655.1 Planococcus sp. (in: firmicutes)
CGCTTTGCGTGCCAGCAGGAATTTTCAGTTTCACTTTACCTGAAACTGTAGGCACTTCGATTTCATCGCCAAGTGCTGCTTGAGCGAACGTGATCGGCAGATCCAAATAGATGTCGTCGCCTTCGCGTTCAAACTCTTTATGCGGTTTGACTCGGAATACGACATAAAGATCTCCTGCCGGTCCTCCATTGACTCCTGGACCGCCTTGACCCGACACGCGCAATTGCTGACCATCGTCTACGCCCGCAGGAATTGTAACTTTGATTTTTTTCGTTTTGCGGACTTTTCCTTCACCGCGGCAAGTTGTGCATTTCTCTTCGATGATTTGACCCGACCCTTGGCAATGATGGCATGCACGACGATTGACCATACGGCCAAACGGCGTATCTTGTGCCACATTCAATTGGCCGGAACCTTCGCAATACGGACATGTTTTCGGCTTCGTGCCTGGTTTTGCACCGGAGCCGTGGCATGTTTCGCATGTTTCGTCTTTCGGCAATTCAACTTCTGTCTCTTTGCCGAATACCGCATCCATGAAATCAATATTCATCGAATATTGGAGGTCGTCACCTTTTCTCGGTGCATTTGGATCGCGTCGTCTAGAACCGCCACCGAAGAACGTGCTGAATATATCTTCAAAACCGAAGCCGTCCCCTCCAGCGCCGCCGAACCCGCCAAATCCTTGGTTTGGATCCTGGTGACCGAATTGATCATATTGCGCACGTTTTTGGTCATCGCTCAATACTTCATATGCTTCTTTTACTTCTTGAAATTTCTCGGAAGCATCCGCATCTTTATTGATATCCGGGTGGAATTGTTTCGACAATTTCCGGTATGCTTTTTTCATTTCTTCTTTAGAAGCCGTCTTGGATACCCCAAGCACCTCGTAATAATCTCGCTTATTCATACGTCACTCTCCCTCTTGCAATCAACTGTTATTGTACACGGTTCTAATTGCGGTTGCAAAGACATTGAAAAAGCCAAAGCAGCTTGCTTTGCTTTGACTTTTCAGGTGTTATTTTTTATCGTCGTTTACTTCTTCAAAATCTGCATCTACGATATCGTCGTCTCCAGCAGCGCCGCCTTCTTGCTCGCCGGCAGCTTGTTGTGCTTGTGCTGCTTGCTCATACGCTTTCATCGAAAGGCCTTGCAGAATTTCCTGCAATTTCTCTTTTTTCTCACGGATTGCATCGATGTCGTCGCTTTCAAGAGCTGACTTCAATTCGTCGCGTGCATCTTCTGCTTGTTTTTTCTCTTCTTCAGACACGGCTTCACCAAGGTCAGTGATCGTTTTATCTGTTTGGAAAACAGCTTGATCGGCTTCGTTGCGAAGTTCAACTTCTTCTTTCACTTTCGCATCCGCTTCCGCATTTTCTTCCGCTTCTTTCACCATGCGGTCGATTTCTTCATCAGTAAGAGATGTGCTTGATTGGATTGTGATTGTCTGTTCTTTTTGTGTACCAAGATCTTTCGCTTTTACGCTAACAATCCCGTTTTTATCGATATCGAATGTAACTTCGATTTGCGGTACGCCACGTTGTGCCGGTGGAATATCTGCCAATTGGAAACGACCAAGTGTTTTATTGGCTGCAGCCATTGGGCGCTCACCTTGCAATACATGGATATCAACAGCTGGCTGATTGTCAGCTGCAGTTGAGAATGTTTGCGATTTCGAAGTTGGAATCGTCGTGTTGCGTTCGATCAATTTCGTGAACACGCCGCCCATCGTTTCAATACCAAGTGATAATGGCGTTACATCAAGTAATACTACATCTTTCACGTCGCCGCTAAGTACGCCGCCTTGAATTGCCGCACCCATTGCTACTACTTCATCCGGGTTAACGCCTTTATGCGGGTCTTTTCCAGTTAGTTTCTTAACAGACTCTTGAACTGCAGGAATACGAGTAGATCCACCGACCAAGATAACACGGTCTAATTCAGAAGCTGAAATGCCTGCGTCTTTCAATGCTTGGCGAGTTGGCTCCATTGTGCGTTCAACTAATGCATGCGTCAATTCATCGAATTTTGAACGTGACATTGTCACTTCCAAGTGCAACGGTCCAGCTTCTCCAGCTGTGATAAATGGCAATGAAATTTGAGTAGAAGAAACACCAGAAAGGTCTTTTTTCGCTTTTTCAGCTGCATCTTTCAAACGTTGAGTTGCCATTTTATCTTTTGAAAGGTCGATGCCGTTCTCTTTTTTGAATTCTTGAACCAAGTAGTCGATGATCACTTTATCGAAATCATCTCCGCCTAGACGGTTGTCGCCTGCAGTCGATTTAACTTCGAAAACACCATCGCCTAATTCAAGGATTGATACGTCAAAAGTACCGCCGCCAAGGTCATAAACAAGAACTGTTTCGTCTTTGTCCATTTTATCAAGACCGTATGCAAGTGCTGCTGCAGTCGGCTCATTGATGATACGTTCTACTTCAAGTCCGGCGATGCGTCCAGCGTCTTTAGTTGCTTGGCGTTCAGCGTCGTTGAAATAAGCAGGAACCGTGATAACCGCTTTAGTTACTTTTTCGCCAAGGTAATCTTCTGCATAGCCTTTAATGTATTGAAGGATCATTGCAGAAACTTCCTGCGCTGAATATTCTTTGCCTTCAGCTGTTACTTTTTCGTCTGTACCCATCAAACGTTTAACTGATTGAATCGTGTTCGGGTTTGTGATCGATTGGCGTTTAGCCACTTCGCCGACTTGGCGCTCGCCGTTTTTGAATGCTACGACAGAAGGAGTTGTACGGTTGCCTTCTGGGTTTGGAATGATTTTTGGCTCGCCGCCTTCTAATACTGCAACTGCTGAGTTTGTTGTACCTAAGTCAATACCGATAATTTTGCTCATTTTAAATTCCTCCATTTAACTGTTTTATTCGTTTACTTTTACCATTGCCGGACGTAGAACTCTGCCTTTGAGTGTATACCCTTTTTGAAGCTCCATTAACACAGAACCCGCTTCAGCTGAGTCATCTTTTTCCTGCATAACTGCTTGATGCACATTCGGATCGAATTGCTCCCCGACCGATTTGATTTCTTCTAAGCCTTCGCGTTTTACCGCCTCAAGCAATGATTTCTGCACCATTTCGACGCCTTTCAATAATGAAGACGATTCTTCGCTGCCTGTTCCTGTTGTTAAAGCGCGTTCGAAATTATCAAGAACTGGCAGCAAGTCTACCAATAGCGACTGAGCACGGAATTTCTCCGCTTCTTGACGATCTTTGACCGCGCGGCGCTTGTAATTGTCGAAATCCGCCATAAGGCGTAAGTATTTGTTGCGTTCCGCTTCAAGCTCTTCACGCAACACTTCTGTTTCATCCACCGTTTCTTCTGTAGAATCTTCAGTTACAGTGGATTCAGCAGCCGTTTCTTCACTAACTTCTTCATGTACCATTTCTTCATTCATTGGTTCTTCGTTTTTGGGAGCTTGCTCTTTTTTAGCCAAATCCAGTTCCTCCTTTTGTTCACTTGCCCCGTATCAATCGGGTCAGCTCTTTGGACAGGTCACCACTCAATGTATCGAGAAGCGTCACGACACGTTTATAGTCCATGCGTTTCGGGCCTACAATCGCGATTGAACCTGTTTGCTCTTCACCGATTGCATAAGCGACGGTAATGACACTGCAGTCTTCCATCGCTGACAGCGTATTTTCCGAGCCGATGCGAATTTGGAGTCCGAGGCTGCCATGCGGCATTATCATCGGAATGTGCTTCGATTCTTCCATGATGTCCATCAAACTTCTGATTTTATGGATATCATGGAAATCCGGCTGTTTCAAGATATTCAGTTTGCCTGCATAATAGACGTTTTCTTCATGCGGCACCACTACCGCTTCCCGGAAAGTTGAAAACAATTCGGCATAGCGGTTAATATGTTGCCTGAATATCGACAAGGTCTCTTGCTCGAGGCGAATGTGCAAATCGTTTAATGATACACCTGCCAAACGCTCGTTCAAGATGTTGACCATCTTCTCAATGTCTGACGGATCAAGACCCGGCGGAATCGGAAAAATCCGATTTTCGACATGGCCTGAATTGGTGACAATGATTGCCACTGCGCTGTCAGAACCAAGCGGCACGATGGACAGTTTTTTTACCGTATGCTTCCGGACATCGGGCCCAAGCAGAATGGCTGTATAATTCGTCAATTCCGATAACATCATCGCTGAGCGTTTGATGACTTGCTCTGTTTCAGCAATTTTGTCATCGAAAATTGACTGCAGCTGCAGGATATCCTGCTTCGGCAATGGGCGCGGCGTCAACATATGGTCAACGTAATAGCGGTATCCTTTCTGAGAAGGAATTCGCCCTGAAGACGTATGGGTTTTTTCGAGAAAACCCATCTTTTCCAGGTCAGCCATTGCATTGCGAATTGTCGCCGGACTAAATGGAAGTTCGGATTTTTTTGATAGTTGGTTCGATCCTACCGGCTGGGCTGACTCAATATAATCATCAACCGTTACTTTCAATATGAGCAACTGCCGTTCTGTTAACATGATCATCACCTCTGTTAGCACTCTAATGGTTCGAGTGCTAAGACTATATTAAAATTACCAAATTCCATATACCTTGTCAACGGATGAGGTTCTCGAATTCCCTATTTTTATTAATCAATGTAAAAAAACTATTTTCACCATTGAATATGCGGTACGAAAAAAAGACGGACCCTATTAAACGGGCCCATCTTTAAGACATAAGTAATTGCGCTTTTTCTACTCCCCGAGAAGAAATTGTTCAAATACTTCATTGCCAACAAATCTTCCTTTACGCGTCAGTTTCAAGTGGCCGTTTTCAGTTATGAGGTTTCCTGTTGCGAATTCCTTCGTCAAGATTTCTCCGTACACCTTTTGGAGCGGCTGTCCGAATTTCTCTTGGAACCGTTCGATCGATACACCTTCCGCTTTCCGCAAACCTAAGAACATCTCTTCTTCCATTTGTTCATGGATTGGCACTTCATGTGTATTCAAAATTGGTCGCTGCCCTTCTTCCAACG
>JBFIXY010000136.1:0-4906 GCA_041605655.1 Planococcus sp. (in: firmicutes)
AGTGCTTCAGCAGATTCACATTTAGGCCATCTTTTCCCAGACGGGCCATCATCTCTTGGTGGACTGCGCTATTGCATCAACTCGGCCGCGTTGCGCTTTATACCGAAAGACCAATTAGACGCAGAAGGATTATCTGAGTACAAAAAATTATTTGAATGATTGAATGCCCGGGCAACTGACCGGGCTTTTCCTTTGTAAAGCAACCGGTCGACCAATAATTAAAATAAAAAGGAGCTCGTTTGATGGATCGTTCTTTTTATCAATTCGCCTTAAAGTATCGCGGCAAGTTAGTAGAAGATGACTTTTCCCGTTTTGCGGATGCCATGTTCTTAGACCATGGGTTTCCACGAGATGAAAATGATTTTGAACTGCTGTCTCGTTATATTGAAGAGAAAGCACATCCTGCGCTCAAAGCTTCGGCATTTGATGCGATGTGGGAAGAATATAAAGCGCTTTAAGGGAATGCGTTGCACATCATTAGAAAAAACAGTATGATTAAAACGACTAAAATAAAGTGAGGTTTTAAAATGAGTGTTCATATTAATGCAAAAAAAGGCGATATCGCCGATACGATTCTATTGCCGGGAGATCCATTACGTGCAAAATATATTGCAGAAACATTCCTAGAGGATGTTGTTCTTTATAACGACGTCCGCAATATGTTCGGTTACACAGGTACTTACAAAGGCAAGCGCATCTCTGTACAAGGTACAGGAATGGGCGTACCTTCAATTTCAATCTATGTAACAGAATTGATGAACGAGTATGATGTGAAAAAATTGATCCGTGTGGGTACTTGCGGTTCGATTCACAAAGATGTAAAAGTGCGCGACGTGATCATCGCTCAAAGTGCATCTACAGATTCTAAAATGAACGAAATCATTTTTAACGGCATTTCGTTTGCGCCAACAGCCGACTTCGATTTGTTGTTGAAAGCGTATAATGCTGGAATGGAAAAAGGCTTGAGCTTGCGTGTTGGAAACGTCTTCACTGAAGATGTATTTTATAACGATCACGCAGAACACGAAAAATGGGCTGAGTATGGAATTTTGGCATTGGAAATGGAATCTTCAGCGCTTTATACACTTGCTGCTAAATTTGGACGCCAAGCATTGTCTATCTTGACGGTTAGCGATCACTTGCTGACAGGGGAAGTGACAACTTCCGAAGAGCGCCAAACGACATTCAACGATATGATTATCGTTGCATTAGAAGCGGCAATCCAGGAGTAAGAGTCTGAAATAACTCTTGTATCTAAAGCGGATAACGGAAAAAGACTGTTTCGGCAGTCTTTTTCTTTTCATATTCCCGAGAGCTTGGTAAAATCGAAACAACACGAACGGCAATAATGAAAGTGGTGAAAATAATGAATGAAAAGCATCCCGGGGAAGACCAAGAAATGGTCCAACCAGTTGAAGAAAAACCCGCCCATTTTATTAAAATGAAGACATTCTATTTTATCATGCTTGTTTTCACTTTGATTTTGCTTACAGCCGGATTGACTGTCTTTGCTCTGACATTTGGAGACGAAAAAGCAGTAGAAGTAAATTCGCCTGAACGTAGAGAATTTCAAAAATTATACACAGCTTATGATCAACTTCAAAGCGAATATTACCAGGATGTGGACAGCAACGAACTGATCAATGGTGCAATCAATGGCATGGTCGAATCGTTAGGTGATCCTTATTCCGATTACATGAACGAAGAGGAAGCTGCGCAGTTCTTGGAAGGGATTTCTTCAAGCTTCCAAGGTATTGGAGCAGAAGTACAAGAGCGCAACGGGTTTATCAATATCGTTGCCCCGATTAAAAACTCACCTGCGGAAAAGGCTGGATTAAAGCCGGGCGATACAATCACTGAAGTCGATGGAGAAAGCATCCAAGGATTTAGTGCGTCAGAAGCAGTGATGTTAATTCGCGGTGAAAAAGGAACAGAAGTTACATTGACTGTACAACGGGGCGAATTGGCGGACCCGATCAAAATCACGATTGTTCGCGATGAAATTCCGATTGAAACGGTTTATGCGGAAATGATTGGCGATAACGTAGCTCATATCCAAGTGACCAGTTTCTCTAAAAACACGTACAACGAATTGTTGAAAGCCATAGCTGATATGGAAGAGCAAGGGATGGAAGCGATGGTCATGGACGTTCGTCAAAATCCAGGCGGTTTGTTGACCTCTGCTCTTGAAATTTCAGACCTTTTTATCGAGGATGGCAAAGAACTGTTTGAAGTCCAAGCCAAAGGCGAAGAGCCGGAAATTTACATGTCATCTTCTGTTGACAAAGTGAAAATTCCTGTAACGCTTTTGATTGATGGAGGCAGTGCATCCGCTTCTGAAATTCTTGCTGGAGCAATGAGCGAATCAGCCGATGTCCAGCTTGTTGGTGAAAAAACATTTGGTAAAGGGACAGTTCAAACAGCTGATGACTTGGCTGACGGTTCGAACTTGAAATTCACAACTGCCAAATGGCTGACGCCTGATGGCAACTGGATCCACGAAAAAGGAATCAAACCCGATGTCGAAGTGTCATATCCACCATATGCTTCACTTGCTGTTTTAGATCCATCTGTTGAGTTGAAGGATGGAATTATTTCCGAACAAGTGAAGACTGCCGAACAAATACTTGAAGCACTGGGCTATGAAGTCGGCGAAGTGGACGGCGTTTTTGAAGCTGAAATGGAAGCAGCCGTGAAAGCTTTCCAAGAAGAAAATGAATTGGAAACGACCGGTGTTCTGACAGGCGATACGGCTTATGCTGTAATGGATGAATTGCGGTTGAAAATCGAAAAAGATGACCCGCAGCTTCTTGAAGCGAAAAAGCTTATTATGGAAAAAGCAGGCATCAAAGCAGAAACAACAGATGAAGCTGAACAAGCAGATTCAGAAAAAGAATGACAAGGGGCCCGCTGCTGCGGGCCTTTTCTTACGCTATAGACTTACTAGGGGGGGATTCGATGAAAGATGTATATTTGTTCAGCGGATTTTTAGGAAGCGGAAAAACAACATTGCTGAAACATATTATTCAACAAGTGAAAGACCAGGGACTTGTGCCAGCTGTATTTATGAATGAATTAGGAGAGATGAATTTCGATTCCGGGGAAGTTGGAGAGGGAGTTCCGCAGAAGGAATTATTGGATGGCTGCATCTGTTGTACCGGCTCGGAAAAATCTGAAGCACAGATTCAGACGCTTTTAGCAGAAGAGGAATTCGATGTTTTGCTTATTGAAACAACAGGAGCAGCCCACCCTGTGGAAGCATTGGACGCGATCTTTTCACCATTATTTGCTGAGCAATTGAATTTCAAAGGAATTGTGACAGTTGCTGACAGTAAACGGTGGATGGACAGAGAGAAATTGTCGCCTCAAATAAGATCGTTGTATCTTGAGCAAATCCGCCATGCAGACTTGATTCTCGCAAACAAAATGGACTTGTTATCCGAATCTGAACAAGCGACTGTAACTTTCGAAATTCAATCACTGAATCCTACTGCGCAAATTATCCAAACGGTTCAAGCTAAAGTGCCGATGACGGCATTGGAGAAGATCGTCGTTTCGGATACGGGGGACGTGCAGAAAGCCCCTGTTTCAAAACTTAATCTAAGTGCGCAAGTGCTTCATTTTGATCATCCTGTTAATAGAGAGGTTTTCGAAGATTGGTTGCGTGAATTGCCGGATACTGTTTTTCGCATTAAGGGCTATGTTCCGTTAGAAGGCGACAAGTACCCGCACGCATTTCAGTATGCGTACGGAATGGCGCAATGGCTTCCGGAATACATCAAAATGCGTCCGCAAATCGTGGTTATCGGCGAAAACTTGAAAGAGGTGGAATTGCCGTGATCGAAGCTTATAAGAAATTATGGCCAAGTCGGAGCGGTAACGCTGCCATCAATAGTCTTGAAGAGCTCGAGCAAAAAATTCAAATTGAATTGAATGATGAATTGACTCATCCACGCGTACGCAAATCCAGACAGGAAAAATTGGATCTTGCACTTCAACGCATCGCTGATTCCGATCTCACAACAGAAGAAAAAGCTGGATTGGTTCAGCTATATAAAAAGATTGCCACTCAATTCTGAGTGGCAATCTTTTTTTGAATCGATAGTAAACGAATAGATAAAGTGATGGCTCCAGCAGTAAGGCCGGCGATCAAGCCGATCCAATAACCGAATGGACCGAAGTCCGTGAAGGTGGCGAGTAGATAGCCTACTGGCAACCCGATGACCCAATAGGAGATGAGTGCCATGATGAATGTGATATTGACATCTTTATAGCCACGTAAAGCACCTTGTACTGGTGCCTGGATCGCGTCAGACAATTGGAATAGAGCAGCAAAGATCAAGAATTGGACGGCCAATTCAATTACGGCAGGATCCTTGGAATACAGGTCCGCTATTTGCTCCCGCATGAAAAATAGAATAGCTGATGAGATAAAGCTGAAACTGATGGCCGTGATGACACTGAGCCAACTGTATCTTTTGGCATCGTCAAAACGTTTGGCGCCAACTTCAAAGCCGACTAAGATGGTGGCCCCCATCGATATGCTAAGCGGCAGCATATAAAGCAAGGAAGTGAAGTTGATGGCGATCTGATGGGCGCCGATCGTAATGGTTCCGTATGTACTCATCATCAATGTCACTGCAGAGAAAATACTGGTTTCTGCAAATAACGAAATGCCGATCGGGATGCCGATCAACGAAATTTCCTTGAAACGAGGAAGTGAGATTTTTGGCCACTGAGTGAAGATGAAAAATTCCCGGAAAGGTCGTTGAGTATGGACGATCCAGATGGCGATGAGCAACACGATCCAGTAAGTGATAGCGGAAGCCATTCCGGCGCCGACACCACCAAGCTCTGGAAATCCCCATTTACCGAAGATAAGCAAATAATTGAAGAATACGTTAAT